>CAZHWA010000032.1:0-11223 GCA_964536175.1 uncultured Terricaulis sp.
TCGGCTTCTGGATCCTGAACGACATCGTCTGGCGCAAGACCAATCCGATGCCGAACTTCAAGGGCACGCGCTTCACCAATGCGCACGAGACACTGATCTGGGCCGCGCGCTCGAAGGACGCCAAGTACACGTTTCACTACGATGCGTTGAAAATGCTCAACGACGATCTGCAGATGCGCTCGGACTGGACGCTGCCGATCTGCACCGGGGCTGAGCGGCTCAAGGATCGCGAAGGGCGCAAGCTGCATTCCACGCAGAAGCCGGAGGCGCTGTTGCATCGCGTTATCCTGGCGACGACCAGGCCCGGCGAGATCGTGCTCGATCCGTTCTTCGGAACCGGGACAACGGGCGCGGCCGCCAAGCGGCTCGGGCGCCATTATATCGGCATCGAGCGCGATCCGGATTACGCCGCCGCTGCGCGCGCGCGGATCAAGAAGGTGACGCCGGCGGCGGCGGAAGACCTCGCGGTGACGCGCTCGAAGAAAGAAGAGCCGCGCGTGCCGTTTGGGCAGCTGATCGAAGCCGGCCTCATCCACCCGGGCGCGATTCTGGTTTCGCCCAACGGCAAGCGCGCGCGCGTGCGCGCGGACGGTTCGCTCGCGCTCGGCGAAACAACAGGCTCGATCCATCGTATCGGCGCGCTCGCTTCGAACGCGCCGGCCTGCAACGGCTGGACCTTCTGGGAAGTGGAGACGAAGCAAGGGCGCACATCGATCGACCTGCTACGGCGTGAAATACGGCGGCAGATGGCCATGGCGCCGCGAGCTTAGGCCATGCCGCGCAGGGCGGGGCAGACCGAATGCGAATCAAGCCAAGGCGGCCGCGCACCGCCGATGGGACTGGAGGCGCGTCGCCGGCGGGATCGGAGAACTGTTCCGCAACCTCGCCCTAATCGCGTTCGGAACGCCGTTTATCGAGCCTTTTCTGAGCGGAGGCGCCGTCGGTCCGGTCCGCGCAGTGGGCGGGATCGCGATCGGGCTGGTGTTTCTCGCGATCGGGCTTATCTTTGACCACGAGAGAAGGGAATGACATGCACCCCCTCGACGTGTTCTTAGCCGCGCTTGCAGCGATCTTCGTACCGCTGGGCTTGATCGGCGCGTATTTGACGCATCGTCAGCGCGTGCAGGACGAGGCGGACGAAGCCGAAAGCGCCGCGAGCACGGCCGCCGAATAGCGGTGCTCGTGGCCCGCGTTGCCCTTCGACAAGCTCGACCTGACGCTACTCATGCAATGACGCTGGATTGAAGGATGGCGTCGCGGTGTCGAAGCACGACGCCACGCGCCGGCGAGACGCCGACGATCCGGGGGCAATGCCGCAGACTAAGACGCGGCGCCGCTAGCAACTAACCTCGCCGTCATTTCAGCGCGCCGACCTCGCGGCCGGCCGCCGCGAACGCTTCCACCGCTCTCTCAAGGTCTTCGCGCGTGTGCGCGGCGGACATTTGCGTGCGGATGCGCGCTTTGCCTTTCGGCACGACGGGATAGGAGAAGGCGATGACGTAGACGCCCTTCTCCAAAAGCTTCTCGGCCAGCGCTACGGCCGGCTTGGCGTCGTAAAGCATCACCGGAATGATCGGATGCTCGCCGGCGATGAGATCGAATCCGGCGCGGGCAAGGCCGTCGCGGAAGAAGGCCATATTCTCGCGCAGACGCGCCCGCAGCGCATCGCCTTGGGCGGCGATCTCGATCGCCTTCTGTGCGCCGGCAACCACCACAGGCGGGACGGTGTTGGAGAAGAGATACGGCCGCGAGCGCTGGCGCAGCAGTTCGACGATCTCTTTGCGTCCGCCGGTGAAGCCGCCGCTGGCCCCGCCAAGCGCCTTGCCCAGCGTGGAGGTGACGATATCCACGCGCTCTATGCAGTTGCAGTGTTCGGCCGTGCCGCGCCCGCCGTGGCCGACGATGCCGGTGGCGTGTGAATCGTCGACGTGCACGAGCGCATTATAACGCTCAGCCAGATCGCAGATCTTCTCGAGCTGAGCGATGATGCCGTCCATCGAGAAGACGCCGTCGGTGGAGATGAGCTTGAAGCGCGCGCCGACGGCGTCGGCCGCCTTCAGCTGCGCTTCGAGATCGGCCATGTCGTTGTTCTTGTAGCGGTAGCGCTGGGCCTTGCAGAGCCGTACGCCGTCGATGATGGAGGCGTGGTTGAGTTCGTCAGAGATGACAGCGTCTTCGGCGCCGAGCAGCGTTTCGAACAGGCCGCCATTGGCGTCGAAGCAGGAGGGATAGAGGATCGCATCTTCGAGCTGGAGCCAGTCGGAGATCTGCGTCTCCAGTTGCTTGTGTGCGGTTTGCGTGCCGCAGATGAAGCGCACCGAGGCCATGCCGTAACCCCAGCGGTCGAGGCCTTCGTGCGCGGCGGCGCGGACGCGCTCGTCTTGCGCGAGGCCGAGATAATTATTGGCGCACAGATTGATCAGGTTGCCGCCGCTCTTCACGCCGACTTCGGCGCCCTGCGGCGTGTCGATGACGCGCTCTTCCTTGTAGAAGCCCGCGTCGCGAATGGCTTGTATCTCGCGTTGAAGATGCTCTTTGAATGCGCCGTACATTTGTGTGTGCCCTCGTTTCTCTCGCCTCGTCATTCCGGGGCTCGCGTCAGCGAGAACCCGGAACCCAGGGACAAACACAGCGTGCTTCGTCATCCCCTGGGTTGCGGGCTGAACGCTTCGCATTGCCCCGGAATGACGAAGCGGGGCGCTACGCAGCCCTACTCCCAATTCAAAATGATCTTGCCGGACTTGCCGGCGATCATGGTTTCGAAGCCTTTCTCGAACTCGTGGTACGGCAGGCGGTGGGTAACGATGGGCGTGAGGTCGAGACCCGCTTGGATCATCGCCGTCATCTTGTACCAGGTCTCGAAAATCTCCCGCCCGTAGATGCCTTTGATCGTCAGCATGTTGAAGACGACCTTGTTCCAGTCGACCTTCATGTCGCCGGATGGAATGCCGAGCATGGAAATCTTGGCGCCGTGCGACATGTTATCGATCATGTCCGAGAGGGCGCCGGGCGCGCCCGACATTTCAAGGCCGACGTCGAAACCCTCGGTCATGCCCAGCTCTTTTTGCACATCCTTCAGCGTTTCCTTCGACACATTGACCGTGCGGGTGGCGCCCAGCTTGCTGGCCAACGCCAGGCGATAATCGTTGATGTCGGTGATGACGACGTGGCGCGCGCCGCAATGGCGCGCGATCGCGGCGGTCATGGCGCCGATGGGGCCGGCGCCGGTGATGAGTACGTCCTCGCCCACCATATCCCATTGCAACGCAGTGTGCGTGGCGTTGCCGTAGGGATCGAAAATGGCGGCGATGTCCAGATCGATACCGTCGGCATGATGCCAGACATTGGCGTTGGGGATGACGATGTATTCGGCAAAGGCGCCGGGACGATTGACGCCGACGCCGCGGGTGTGCGGACAGAGATGGCGTCGGCCGGCCATGCAATTGCGGCAGCGGCCGCAAACGATGTGGCCCTCGCCCGAGACGATCATGCCGGGCGCATAGTCGTTGACGTTCTCGCCGACGGCGACGATCTCTCCGACGAATTCGTGCCCGACCACCATGGGAACCGGGATGGTTTTCTGCGCCCACTCATCCCATTTGTAGATATGCACATCCGTGCCGCAGATCGCCGCGCGTTTGACGCGGATTTTTACATCGTTCGGACCCGCTTCCGGTTCGGGCACGTCTTCGAGCCACAACCCGGGAGCGGCTTCACGTTTGACCAGCGCCTTCAATGGAGGCCTCCTCAGACGCACCATGGTGCGCCGCATGATGGAATTGATGCCAATATAGCGTAGGAACAGCCGTCACAACATGCTCTCGGTTCTCGAACTCTTCCGGATCGGCATTGGCCCCTCCAGCTCCCATACGTTGGGGCCGATCCGTATTGCGCGGCGTTTTCTGGAGGAAGCGCGCACTGGCGGCGCTTTCGAGCGCATTACCCGCATTACCGTCGAGCTGCAGGGCTCGCTGGCCCTCACCGGCAAAGGCCACGCTACCCCTAAAGCCGTTGTGCTGGGTTTGTGTGGGCTTGAACCCGAAACGCTCGATCCCGACGAGGCCGAAGCAATCGAAACGCGCGTCGTGCAGGAAAAACGCATCGCGCTACTTGGCGCGCGTGAGATTGCATTCGATCCGGCCAATGACATCGTCTTCGCTTACGATGTCATGCCGGAGCTGCACCCCAACGGCATGAAGCTCGCCGCCTTCGACGAAACGGACGCACTGCTGTTCGAGCAGACTTATTATTCGACTGGAGGCGGCTTCATCGCCACCGAGAAGCAATTGCGCACGCCGGCGCCGAAGGACCGCATCGTCACGGGGCGCACCGTCCCCTTCCCGTTCGCTTATGCCGCCGAACTGCTCGAGTATTGCACGCGTGAAGGCAACAGCATCGAAGACATCGTGTACGCGAACGAAGACGCGATGCGTCCTCGCGCAGAGACGGACGCGCGGTTGGATCGTGTGGCTTCGGTGATGGCGGGCTGTATCGAGCGGGGTCTTACACGCGAAGGCATCCTGCCGGGCGTTCTCAAAGTGACGCGCCGCGCCCCGGCGATCTGGAAGAAGCTGCAGGCCACGCCGAACGCCAATGAAGCAGAACGGCTGTTCGACTGGCTCAACGTTTATGCAATGGCGGTGAACGAGGAAAACGCCGCCGGCGGCAAAGTGGTGACGGCGCCGACCAATGGCGCGGCCGGCATCCTGCCGGCGATCCTGCGCCACTATTGCGCCGGCAGCCAAAGCCCGGCCCGCGACACGCGCCGCTTTTTGGTGACGGCTGGCGGCATTGGCCTGCTCTATAAACAGCGCGCGTCGATCTCTGGCGCCGAAATGGGCTGCCAGGGCGAAGTCGGCGTCGCGTGCTCGATGGCCGCGGCGGGCCTTGCCGCGGTCTGGGGCGGCAGCCCGCAACAGATCGCCAACGCCGCCGAGATCGGCATGGAGCACAATCTGGGGCTCACCTGCGATCCGGTGGCGGGGCTGGTGCAAATCCCCTGCATCGAGCGCAATGCTGTGGGCGCGGTCAAAGCCGTCAACGCGGCGCGCCTGGCGCTGCACTCGACCACGCCGAGCAAGGTCTCGCTCGACCAGGTAATTGAAACCATGCGCCAGACCGGCCGCGACATGTCATCGAAGTACAAGGAGACGAGCAAGGGCGGCCTTGCCGTGAATGTCGTGGAGTGCTGAGGGCCGGCCGGCTCAGATCGGCAGACAGGGGAATCGATCGGCGGGCGATGTCCTCGCCCCCGCGTCCCGGATTGACGCCCCGCCCGGGCGCCGCGACATTCCCGCCTGATGGCGGAGAGCAAGGACATCCTTAGCGGCGTAGAGGCGGCGCTGGCCAAGGCCGAGCTCATGGCCGCGCTTAGCGATCAAACCCGTGCGCGCCTAGCCAAACAGGGCATGCCCTGCACCGTCGAACCCGGCCAGCTCCTGTTCGCCAAAGGCGACAAGGGTGATGCGCTCTACGTCCTGCTCGAGGGCGAAGTCGAAGTCCGCACCTCGACCGAAGCCGGCAAGGACGTGCGCCTCGCCTCGCTGCGCCCCTACGCCGTGATCGGCGAGATGGCCGTGCTCGACGGCCAGCCACGCTCGGCCGACATCTGCGCCATTCGCCGGTCGCGCTTTCTGCGCATCCATCGCGACCAGGCCATCGCGGCGCTCGAAAGCGAACCTCGGGCGCTGCTGAAACTGATTGCCGAACTGAGCCGGCGCCTGCGGCATGCGGATTCGCAGCTCGAAGACGCTCACACGCTGGACCTCGGCGGTCGCCTTGCCCAACGCCTGCTTGAAGAAGCCGGCGATGGCGCGGCCATCACGCTGACGCAAACCGAGCTCGCGCGCCGCATTGGCGCCAGTCGCGAGAAGGTCAATCGCAAACTGCACGAATGGGTCGACGAAGGCTGGATCGCCATGGGCCGATCCGGCATCAAGCTGCTTGCCCGCGACAAGCTCAAAGCCGTGATCGAGAGCGCCCGGGCGACCTGACGCCAGGGTCAGGACGGCCGCCGCTGCGTGTCCGCGGTCACAGCGACGCTTACCGGGCGGACGTATCTTCTCCTCATCGAAACACACACACACACGAACTCGGGGAGACGGAAATGTCCTGGACGCACAAAATCGCAACCCTGGCTCTGGCCGCAGCGCTTCTCCTTCCTGGCGCGCTGGCCACGCTCAGCCAGGCGGCCCAGATCGTCGCGTAAGAGCCCAACGCCACGATCGACAAAGCAAGGACGCGAGGCCGCTCCCCCTCGCGTCCTTCGCTTTTTTGCTGACCGGAACGGAGCGGCCGCGCTACCAGTTCCCCGTTGATGGCGGATGGCCCACTCACCCGAAACGAAAGCTTCATCGGCAAGGTGGCGATCGTCGCCGCCGCGGTTCTGCTGGTGCTGCTGGTGTTCGCATTACGGCACGTGCTGCTGCTCGTGTTCGGCGCAATCCTGATTTCGGTGGGCCTGCGCGGTCTTGCCGACGCGATCGAAAATCACACTCCGCTCGGCCGCAGAGCCGCGCTCGCCGCGTCGGGCTTCATCGTGCTGGGCGTGATTGTCGGCGCCATCTGGATGCTGGGCGCGCAAATCTCGGCGCAGTTGGCGCAATTGTTCGATAGCCTGCCGGCGGCATGGGATCAGCTGCGCACGCGGCTGGCCGAAAATGAGTATGGCCGAACGCTGATGCGCGAGCTTGAAGGCGCCATGTCCAACGGCGGCGCCGCCGGCCACCTCGGCGCCTTCGCCCGGCGGGTTGGCTCTTTCACCATGTCTGCGGCCGGGGCGACGCTCCAAATGCTGATTGTGATCATCGCCGCCGTGTTTCTCACTATTGACGCGGACACCTATCGCGACGGCGCATTGGCGCTAGCGCCGAAGGAAGGACGCGGCAAGCTGCGCGAAGCGATGCGGGCTAGCAGTTCGGCGCTGCGCAAGTGGCTGCTCGGCACGCTCGTATCCATGCTGTTTCTCGGTACGGTGATGACGATAGGTCTTTGGCTGCTCGGCGTGCCTGCGCCCTTGGCTTTGGGACTGCTCTCGGGCCTGGCTCAATTCGTGCCGCTGATCGGCCCCATCCTGGCGGCCGGGCCCGGCATCTTGCTGGCGTTCACAGTCGATCTACAGACAGCGTTGTGGGTGACGCTGCTCTACTTTGCAGCCTCCCAGATCGAAGCCAATCTCGTCACGCCTCTGATCCAACAGCGCGCCGTCTCACTGCCGCCGGCCCTCACCCTGTTCGCCGTCATCGCCGCGGGGCTTGTGCTCGGGCCGCTGGGAGCGCTGTTTGCGACCCCGCTTGTCGTCGTCATCAGTGTGTTCGTGGTGATGTTCTACGTGCGCGGCGTGCTCGGGGACGCCGACGCCAAGTTGCCTGGCGCCTAAGCCTGGTTCTCAGTCAGCGATCCGATCTCTTGGCGACCCTGACGCTTCGGCCGGCGGCGCCGGACGCCAAGGTCTAAGGCGCGGAATCCATCTGGGCACATGCTCTGTATAGGCAGGATAAATGTCCGGATACGCGCGCTTCAGTTGCACTTCTTCGTAGTAGAGCACAAACAGCAGGAACGTGAACCAGACTGCAACTCCGTAGGCGATCAGCGCGGCCGATGCGAACAGCATGGCTTGGCCGAAGATGATGAGCAAAACGCCGATATACATCGGATTGCGCACATGGGCGTAGAGTCCGCTGACGACCAGGTCCTTGGTGGGAGCGACCGGCGCGGGGGTTCCGCCTCCCTTGGTCGCAAAGCGCATGAAGCACTCGATCAGCACAACAAGACCGACAATGGCGAGCGCGACACCGACCGCGCCGACGCCGAAGCTAGCGTCTTCGCCGAACCGCCAGTGTGTAATCAGCCAAGGTATCAGGCCGGCGACCGTTCCCGGCGCGACGATAAAGAACGCCGCCGATCCAAGCAGTGCTCCCTTGCGCTCGTCCGTCACATCGCCGCCTTCGACGCCGCCTCGCGGCGCGCAACACTCTCTGCCGGCCATTCCAGCTTCATATCGTAGAATACCTCAAAGGCGCGCGCACCGTCCGGCAGATGCAGCCAGGGCGCTTTCGAACGTACGAAGATATGCACGTCCGGTTCTATGGCGTGCGGGCTATCGAGTGTCGCCACACGTACAAAGCGCAAATAGAAGCGGCGACCGTAATTGCTCCACAGCGCCACCTGGCAAATGGGGCAACGGTGAATCTCGTGGCCACGCCCGCTCGGACTCGGCATTTCGACGATCGCAGGCTCGCCCGAGAGCACCTCAATGCGATCAGTTTCGATCAGCGCATTGATAGCGAACGCGCCGCCGGTCTGCTTCTGGCAATCGAGGCAATGACAGCAGTGCGTGAACATCGGCCGCGCTGTAAGCCGATAGCGTACCGCGCCGCAGGAGCATCCGCCTTCGAATATCTCGCTCATCGACGCTGTTCCATCCATCTCTCCTTCAAGACCGCAGCTTTCCGGAACACCGTGGGCAGCGCGTCCACGTTGCCCCACCACCCCTCGCCTGCCGGCGCGGCGTGGGCCGCATATACATCCAGCGCGAGAACAAAGTGCGTGAAAAGGTGTTCGACTTTGCCGATCTTTCTCCAATCGGCGGCGACTGGCGCGCACCTGAGCGCTTCAACGCGGGACCACTTCTTGCCACGCCATTCCGTAGTCGGCAGCGCGGCCATGCCGCCCAACAGACCGTTGTCGGGGCGGCGCACGAGCCAGACCGCGCCTTCGCGTTCGACCCGAAACACCGCGCCATAACGCTTGGGCCGCTCGGGTTTTTCAGCGCGACGGGGATAAAGCTCAGGCGCGCCTGTTGCGTGACCGGCGCATGCCTTGGACCAGGGGCAAACGCCGCAATTCGGCGCCCTCGGCGTACACACCGTGGCGCCGAGATCCATCAGCGCCTGCGCCCAATCGCCTGGACGTTCTGCCGTTACCAGCGCGCCGGCGTGCGCCCGTAGTTCTGCCTTGGCTTGCGGCAGAGGCGCCTCGATCGCGTAGAGCCGCGCCATGACGCGCTCGACGTTGCCGTCGACCGCATTCGCCGGCTCATCGAAGGCGATCGAGGCGATGGCGGCCGCAGTGTAGGGACCGACCCCCGGCAGCGCACGCCACCCCTCTTCGGTAACGGGAAATCCCTCCGCCGCGAGGTGCTGTGCGGCTGCGTGCAGATTGCGCGCCCGCGCGTAATAGCCCAGTCCGGCCCACGCCCCTAGCACGTCATCACGCGGCGCGACCGCCAACGCCGCCACCGTCGGCCATCGCTTGAGAAACCGCGCAAAGTACGGGGCCGCGGCTGCGGCCGTGGTTTGCTGCAACATCACTTCGCTGAGCCATACGCGGTACGGCTCGGCGCGCCCCCCACGCACGCGCCAGGGCAGCGACCGGCCGTGCCGATCGTACCAACACAGCAATGATTTGCGGAGGTTTTCCCGAGTCGCGGCGAGGTTCTCCACAGCCGGCCGGGACCTCCGAGCGCACGCGCGCATAAGGCCTCTTTACCCTTTGTTTATGGCTTTGCGATTCGCTTCTGCCCCTATGTCTTCGCTTCGCGACCGATTCCGGCCGGCGGCGATCGAGCAAGCCGATCCGAAAGCAGAAACGCGCGCCGCGCAAGCGCTGGCCGCGCAGCGCGGACGCAGCGCCATGAGCCCCGCGCCCTCGGCCGGCCGGGCCATTACAGCCGTGCTGAAGCCTCTGCTCAAGGAGACTGGACTGGGGCTCAGCGACCTCAAGCGGCGCTGGCGTGAGGTCGCCGGCGAGAGCTTTGCGCGGGCGACACCGGAAAAACTGGCCGGCGGCGTGCTGACGCTGTCCTGCCCCGGCGCACTCGCGCCCTTCCTGCAACAACAGGTTCCGCTGCTGATCGAGCGACTCAAGGTGGCCGGCGCCAAGGTCAAGACCGTCCGGATCGCGCAACGGACCGCCGTAAAGCCATCCGAGGCTAACGTCCGTCCACTACGCCGGGGGCTGACTACGTCGGAGGAAGCCGCCCTGGCGCAGGCGCTTGACCAAGTGAGCGACCCCGGCCTCAAATCGGCGCTGTTGCGGCTGGGACGCGCCGTCGCGCAGGGCTGAGGTTTCCTCCGCTCGCGAAAATCTCTATGGCTCCCGGGCTGAGATTTGGAGGTCGGGACATGGTCGCCATCGGGCGTCGCGAATTGATCATCGGCGCGGGCGCTCTTGCCCTTGCCGCGTGCAACCGCAGCGGCGGCGGCGTCGCCAGCGGCGATGAAATGGCGCTCGGCTCGACCGATGCGCCGGTCACGCTGGTCGAGTACGCCTCGACGACATGCCCGCACTGCGCCGAATTTCACGAGGCCGCATGGACCCAATTGAAGACCAATTTCATCGACACTGGCCGGGTGCGGTACGTCTTCCGTGAGTTCCCAACAGCGCCGGCGCCGATCGCGGTCGCGGCGTTTCAGGTTGCCCGCTGCGGCGGCGCCACGCCCGAGCAATACTTCACGCGCGTGGGTGAGATTTTCCGCACGCAACAGGCTCTGTTCCAGGCGATACCGGCCGATGGCGGGCGCCAGTATTTCATCAATCTCGGTCAGGCGGCGGGGCTCACCCAGGAGCAAGTGCTTGAGTGCATTGGCGATGAAGCCGGCGCCGACCGGGTTCGGCGTATCGTCGAGGCGAGCCAGAGCGACAACGTCACGGGCACGCCCACGTTCTTGATCAATGGCACGAAGTTCGAGCAGGCGCCGACGTACGAGAACCTCTCTCGCGCGCTCGAAGCCGCCGGCGCCTAAGCGAGGAAGGCGCGCGGCGGCGTGCAGATCACCGAGCTGCGCCTCCTTGGCTTCAAGAGCTTTGTCGATCCCGCACGCGCGCCTATCGAGCAAGGGCTGACGGGCGTCGTTGGGCCGAACGGGTGCGGCAAGTCCAATCTGCTTGAAGCCGTGCGCTGGGTGATGGGCGCCACCAGCGCCAAGTCCATGCGCGCAACGGACATGGACGACGTGATCTTCTCGGGCAGCGCCGGCCGGCCCGCACGTGAACACGCCGAGGTCACGCTCGTCCTTCATGACGCAGCAGCCCGCGCCCCGGCCCCGTTCCACAGCGAGGACGTGCTGGAGGTCACACGCCGCATCCGGCGGGGCCTTGGCTCGACTTATCGCATCAACGGCAAGGAAGTGCGCGCCAAAGACGTGCAGCTGCTGTTCGCCGACGCGGCGACAGGCGCCAATTCGCCGGCGCTGGTGCGCCAGGGACAAATCAGCGAACTCA
>CAZHWA010000033.1:0-11220 GCA_964536175.1 uncultured Terricaulis sp.
TATCTTAGCGCTCCACAACGCGGGGCCGGCGAGCCGCGCGTCGGTGCAGCGTGCGTATCCTTCGACGATTACCGTGTCGCCGCGCTCGATCACGCGCTTGAACACATTCTCGTAATCCGGAAAGGCATCGAAGAAAGCGCGCCAGGCCGCCACACACGCGGCCTTGCCACTTATCTCGGCGCCGGCCGTGTCGATGAACTTATGGTCGTCGGTCATGCGGACGGCGAGCGCCTCAAGATCGCGAGCGTTGATACAGGCGTTGAACGCGGCGGCGGCTTCGCTGGCACTCATCGCTAAGACCTGGAACGCCGCGCAAAAACGTCAAGCCGGTTTTTGCTTGCGCTGCATGGCTCGCGCGCCTAAACCGCGCGCCCCATGCGTAAGGATATGTCGAAAGTCATCGTCGAACGGCCGCGGCTCGGGCGCAAGCTGGCCGCCGTGGCGCGGCCTGGCCGCACGCGCGCGCTGGTCGACGATGACGATGAGCCGATCCGCGCGACCAAGGCGGCCCGCGAACCGACGACACGCGCGGCCAAAACCAAGGTTCTGAACGAGAACCTTAACCCGCTGAAGCGCTATCTCGCCGCCAATGTCGGGCGCCCGTGGGACAAGGTCTATTCAGAAATCAGCGAACACCTGAAGCCGACATCCACGGTGCAGCAGCACGTGCGCGACCATCTCGACGACTTCGTCGCCACCAAGACGCGCATGAAGAACGGCAAGGTGGTGGTGATGACCTCTTATGGCGGCGAACGTCCCCTAAGCGAGGCCTGGCGGCCGTATTACGTTCACCCGCGCACCGGGCAATTGCGCAAGAACGAAAATGCAGCAAGCTGGAACGCGCGCACCCGCGCGGCGCGCGCCAAGGCCGCTGCCGAACTGGCGAAACGCATGCGCGTGATCGACGCAAAGACGCAGCTGCACCTGCTGAGCGATGGCGCATGGTGGGAGGTGAAGCTGGCCAGGATCGGCGCCGATACGGCGTATGTCGATGTCGTTCACCGCGCCAAGCTCTCCAAGTTGCCGCTGGCCGAGCTTTACGATCGCAGCGACGTCTATGCGCGCGACAAGCGCCAGCTTTCGAAAGCGGAGATCAAGCAGCTTAAGCTGCGCTGAAAGTGAAAACGCCGCCGCGTCTTGCTTAGGACAACGTCGCCGCGTCGGCGATTAGAGCGGCCGCGCTACGAACAACGACCAAGCCGTCTCCGCGTCGGTCGCGCTCATGTCGCGGAAGCGGCCCCATAGCGGCAGCGTGTGCGCATCGGCCGCCATCTTGTCGTTGGCGGTCGGCTCTTCATGCAAGAGTTCGTAGCCTGTCTCATGAAACATCCGGACGTAATCGCTGTGCCGCAAGCGATTGGTGTAATCTTGGGGGTCCACACACAGCAGCCGCCACATGCCATCGCTAAAGCGCAGGAAATCGATCGGGCTCAGGCGCGGATCCCGGTGCGAGCGGTGATCGGTGTGATCGACACCGTGCGACATTACCCCGCCTGGCCTCAGCACACGTCGCGCATCGGCAAAAATCGTCCGCAGAACAGGCGGTGGAATGTGTTCGAGCGTGGTATGGCTAAAGACAATGTCGATAGGCGGCACATCGCGCCACCCGTCCGTCACTTGAATATAGCTCAAGCCGAGCGTTTTCAGCATCGCCGGCAGGTGGCCATCGAGTTCATGTTCGAGCACGGCGTCGAAGGCCTGCTGGGTAATGCCGAGCGCGGGAACAATGAGCTCGCGCTGGGCCCGTACGAACGACACGGTTGCCTGCAGCGCACGCGGATGCAGAAGGCGTTCTACATCGCTTAGCCAGACGTGTTCGGCGCCGGCCAGCCGATAGACGAGCGGCATGACCGGGCGCCAACCCGAGCCCATCTCCATGGCCAGCTTGCCGGCCGGATCGATGCCAAGCCTCCTCAGTGTGTCCACCTGTGTCACCGCGCCTTCGATGACCTTGATATGATAGTCGGACACGTGTTGAGGCGCGTAACGGGCCTTCAGCGCACGCAACTCGTCCTTGAATGGCAGCGCCGCCTTTACGCAATTCGTGGCAAAATGAATGCGCCAGTCGCCCATCTTCAAGTCCAATAGAGTTCTGTTCTCCGCGCCGGTCGGCCCAAACATGGTGAATGAGACGGCCCGAATCTGTTTGCAAGTCGCAAGCCGACCCTGTCAGGCCGGGGCGCGCCGGGGCTAGCGGATTCGCCACCTAAGTAGCGCGCCCGCAGGCCGCGAACTCGCGGTCATCGAGACGCACGTTAACCGCGGTCGGATAGAGACCGCGATCGGGTGTGGCGCAGGGGAGATAGTTGCGGATTTCGACGCGAAGGGCATGGTCGGCGTTCGCCGTTTCGTAGATCGACCCGTTCCAACGCGGCAAGAGGGGCGCAGGTTTTGGAAAGACCAGCACTGCGCCGGTCTCGGCCAAGGTCAATTGAATGCGGTCGGTGCGGAAGATCTCAATTACGATGCCGCCGCCGACGGCGCGGAATTCGACGCCGGCGGCGCGCGCGGCGACCAGTGTGTCGACGCCGGCGCGCTCAGGCAATTGCGGCGGCGGCAATTCTTCACCTCGGCCGGCGCCCGCACAGGCCGTAAGGATAAGGCAAACAGCAATCGACGCGCCGCGCATTAGGCGTTTCGTCTCACACGCCAGGTTCGGCGTCCACAATTAGGCACGGGGCAGTTACACGCTGCGGCCACAGCCCGTAAGCCTGCGGCCATCGATCATCACCTCGACGGTCGAGGGGTACGCTTGCCCGCTCATGCCGTCATTGCAGGGGACGCGGCGGATGGTGACGATGAGCTGGTGACCGTCGTTTTGCGCTGCAAACCGGGTGGCGCCTTCCTGCGGATAGGTCGGCGTCCCGCGCGGCGTCTCGAGGCGATGATCGCCATAGTCCCAGACCAGCACCATGCGGTCTGCGGTGTAGATGTCGAGCAGCCAGCCCGGCTCCTGGCCCACGGCGCGAAAATCCACGCCTTGAGCGCGGGCGTTTTCCCAACTGGGCATTGTCGCCAGTGCTGCTTCCGGCGAGGCAGTGGCGGTCGATGCCGGTGCTTGGGCGCCTTCCTGTGCAGATGCGTTGACGTCGCTACTGGGAGGCGCCGCCGATGGACTGCAGGCCGCCAAAACGAGCCCGAAAAGCAGCATCGCGCGCATTGGCCACACTCCGGCAATGGCGACGCCGCCGCTCAGTATTGCGGCGGCGTTGCCGTTCAAGCCAAAGCCATCAGCCTGTAAAGGCGCTGATATAAACCTCAACGCGGCGATTGCCGGCGGCGTCGCAAGGCTCGAACCGCGGACGGCTTTCGCCGTAGCCGCGGGCATAAAGGCGTTCGCGAATTACGCCGCCATTGATCAGCACGGACGCCACATTCATGGCGCGCCGCTCGGAGAGATCCTGGTTGTACGCGTCCGGGCCCGTGCAATCGGCGTGGCCGTAGACGTCAACGACTGTCTGTTCGTATTCGCGCAGGATGCCGCCAACATCGCGCAACGTTGGCACGAACTGACCCTTCACCGCGTCTCTGTCGAAGTCGAATGTCAGGTCGGCAGGGAAGTTGAGAAGTATCTGTTCTTGGTTGACGCGCGTGACACCGACCCCCGTGCCGGCGAGACGCTCGCGCAGGTTCTGGTGCGTACGATCCATGTAATTGCCGATCGCGGCGCCGGCGAGTGCGCCGATGCCAGCGCCGATGAGCGCATTGCGGCGATCGTCGCCGCCGGCCAGGGTGCCGGCGGCCGCGCCGCCGATGGCGCCGATTATGGCGCCGGTGCCGGTGCGATTGGTGGTGCGCTCTCCGGTGACGGGATCGATGTTGGTGCAGCCAGCTGCCAAGGCGACCGCGGCCAGGGCGATCATGAGTTTGCGGATCATAAAACCCTCCGTATACGGGCCCCCAGCGAGGCCCGATCCAGTGCGGAAGATGGTACCGGCTGCCTGAGCGGGCAATGAACGGTCCAGTTTTAGTCGGGAGAACCCGACGCACTGTATCGGCTGAGGCGGCCGAATTGTTCCGAAACCACCATATCCACAAGGGGCGCGACCTGATCGAGCGTGAGCGCCGGATCGCCGGATACGCGATAGCTCATTGTGAATTTCGCGCCATTGGCATGCGGCGCCACCGCAAACGTCAGAACGCCATTCACCGCCATCCCCTGAAGCGGGCCCAGCGCCGCGTTGAAGCGCAGCGTGCGGACCCCCTCATGCTCCATGACCAGCACGACGCGCCCGTGCTCCACCGACTGACCATCGCCCCAGCGCTCGCACCAACAACCACCGGCCCTCATCTCGACCTGCATGCGCCTGGCGTCGCCCGAATACGTGTGAGCATTGCTCCACCAGCGGCCTATTCTCTGGAGCGCACGCCAAGCGTCGTCGGGATCGGCCGCCACATCCGCCTCGGCCTGGATCAAAAAGCCGCCGGCTGACGCCGATACGACCTCGGCGCGTGCCGGGCCTATACAAAGCAGCACCGCGGCGGCGGCGGCGATTGCGATCCGCATTGAACTTTCCTCCCTTGGGGCGTTGGCGGCGAAACTGCGCTTGAACGATCAGTCAACATGATTTGAACGCCCGTTCAAGTTGGACATTAACCAAGTTTCAGCCGGGGTCGCTGCAGATTCCCTACGCGTGAGCCCGGCTGCTTCCCCTGCGCTTGATGTCGAACCGGTGCGCACGGTGCGCGGGCTCGAAACGGTCGCGCGCGCCCGTGTCGCGAACACATGGCTGCGGTTGGGCGCCTGCGGCGTGGCGGCGGTGGTCGCCGCTTCTCTGGTCGACTCGTACTGGCCCCTGGCGTGGTACGCCGGTTTGACGCCAGTCGTGCTGCTCGATCGCGCGATGTACGTGCGGCTGCTGCAGCGCTCGCCAGATCGGCGCCCGGCTCAGGCGCCGGTTTGGCTTTGTATCTGGACTTTCATCCAAAGCACCTACGGCAACATCCTCGGGGCCATGCTTTGGTTCGCCCCGTACGTGGCGGGCGAAACGCTGGCGGTGATGTATCTCTGCGGAGGGCTTGCCAACGCTGCTGCGACGTTGCGCTGGTCAAACGCGCTGGCAGGGTGCGGGCTTGCGCCTACGATGGCGATGCTGCTTGGATTGCCCATTGCCGAATTCGTCTTGGGCGGAGGCGTCAATACACTGCACCTTGCACCGCTAATCGGCGGACTGCTGGTGCTCGGTTTCGGCGTCAATCTCTGGCGCGACCTTATCGCCTCGGACAGCGCGCAAGCGCAGGCCGAACTTGCCGTGGTGCGCGAACGTCAGGCAGCTGCCGCGGCCGCCGCTGCCAAGACCGACATGATCAGGCGCATGAACAGCGAGCTGCGCACGCCGATGACGGCGCTGATCGGCGCCGCCGAACATCTGCGGCGCGCAGCAACTTCGCCGCACGCGCGGGCGCACATCGCCACACTAGTGCAGGCTGGCGAAGTGCTGAGGCTGGTACTCGACGATCTTTCGGATCTCGACCGGCTTGAAAACGGACAGCTGCCGATTTCGGCAAGGCCGGCCGATCCGCGCGAGCTTGCCCGCGGCGTCGTGGGCGCATTTCGCGCCGCTGCGCAGGACAAGCAACTCGAACTCTTCCTGGACATCGCGCCGGAGACGCCCCCGCTGGTCTTGCTCGACCCCGTGCGCGTGCGCCAGGTGTTGTTCAATCTGCTGGCGAACGCGGTGCGCTACACCACTCATGGCGGCGTGCGCGTGCGGCTGTCGGCGCAAGCGACAGGCGCCGATCGCGTGCTGCTCTCGTTTCTCGTGGCCGATACCGGCACTGGCATGTCGCGTTCGCAGCTCGCGCTGATCTTTGGCCGCGAACGCGTCTGCATGGATGGCGAGGGGCGAGGCTTGGGCCTTGCGATCTCGCTCAAGCTGGCCCGGCTGATGGGCGGCCAGCTCAGCGCCCGGAGCGAATTGGGGCAGGGCTCGGTGTTTGCTTTCACGCTTGACGCGCCGGTCGCCGCTGCCCGGAGCGCCGCCTAGTCCCGCAGGAATCGCTGCAACTTGTCCGCCAGCGCCGACTCGCTGCGCGTTTCGCATTCCCAGACGACAAGCACCGACCAGCCTGCACGACGCAAAGCCCGCACCGCACTCACATCGCGCGTGCGGTTTCGTGCGATCTTGGCGCGCCAATAGGCGGCGTTGTCCTTTGGCTGGCGCGCCCCGCGTTTGCAGCCGTGACCGTGCCAGAAGCAGCCGTGCACGAACACGACCTTGTGCAGCGTGGCGAAGACGACGTCAGGCTTGCCTGGAAACTTGGCGCCGTTGAGGCGATATCGCCGGGCGAAGCCGAGCGCGCGTACGGCGGCGCGTACGGCGCGTTCGGGCGTCGTATCGACGGATTTGACCGCGCGCATCACCGCGGAGCGCTTTTCGGCGTCGAATACGTCGGCGCGTTGCATCAGGCGCTCATCCGACGCTGCCGCGCGCCCGCAAGAGGCGCCAGCAAGTGGTGCGAAAGCCAACGCACGACAGGCACGCAAACCGCATCGCCAAGGAGATGCAGCGCTGCGGTTTGGCTGTGAGGAAGCGGATACTCCTCCGGCACGCCCATCAGCCGAGCTGCTTCGCGTGGTGAAAGCAGGCGCGAGCGAAAGGTTTTGCCTTCGACGAATAGCAGTAATTGGCGGCTCGAGCCGCCGGCGGGTGTCCGCAGACAGCCGGCGAGACCGTCGAAGCGCGCCTCTGCGCGCTGCAGGCGCTGTCCCCGTTCGACGCGAATGCGCCGAAACACGGCGCCGACTTCGCGCCGCCCGCTTTCGCACAACGCCTCAAGCCGTTCGAGTTGCAGTGGGCTCATCTGCGAGACGAGCCGTTGCGTTTGTTCGGCGCTGTTCCAGGCGACGTCACTATCGTCCTCGAGCAGGTCGGCGAGCCGTGTGTTGCGCTTGGGCGGCGTCTCAAGCCGCCACCAGACGAAACGACGGCGCAAGCCGTCTGGCATGCGCGACACGGCCGCCCGCAGGGGCGGCGTGTGGAAGGGCTCATACGGCCCCGCTGTAGTTAGTTCGGCGGGGGCGCGGCGCGCAGCCACAACGAACAAGCGCGGCCGTGACTGCGGGGTGAACAGTGCGGCGTCGATTTCCAGCGCCCCGACGCGATAACCGAGATCGTCGAGGGCGTGGACCAGGGTGGTGAAATCGCCACCGCCATGTGAACTCAATAACCCCGACACGTTCTCGATCGCCAGCACCCCCGGCGCTCGGTTCGCTTCGACGAGCTGCTCCATCAGCTGATGGAAACCCCAAAAGGCGCCGGAACGGGGGGCGGCAAGTCCGCCGCGCCCGCCCGCGAGGGACAAGTCCTGACAGGGAAAGGATGCCCACGCCAAGCCAGCCGCGCCGGGCAATTCTATTGGGGAGATGTTCCAGATGTCGCCTTCCAGAATCTGGCCGGCGCCGAAGACGCGCCGGTAGGCGGCCGCCTTGGCGGGATCGATGTCATTGGCGAAGACACAGCGGAAGTCGGCGGCGAGCCCGAGTCGCGCCAGCCCGCCGCCCGCAAAAAACTCGAAAAGTGGGGCGCCGGAATCACGCTGCATGGGGCTATACTACCTGCTCGCGAGGGCGCTGGCGTCCCATGGATGTCAGCCAGAGGGGGAAGTCCCATGCGCTCCCTGATGCGCGGTTTGAACTGCGCGCTCGTGCCGGCGGCGCTGCTCGCGTTGTCGGCGTGTCAGCGCACTGCCGAAGCGCCTTCCGAAGCCCAGCCGCCGCCGACCAACGCCGAACGTGAAGCGGAGATGTCCGCCGAACAGCTCGCTGCGCTTGGGGGGGCGGCAAATGCCGAGCAGCGCGCTCTCTACGAGGGCGAGTTCCAGGCCTCAGGCGGCATCGATGCGCTGGCCTCCGAGGGCGCGGGCGCCGAAGGCGCATGGGAGCTGCGGCTGCTCGACGATTATGCACAATTCTCCCGCCCCGGGCTCGGCGACGACGGCGCCATTCCCGGCGCGCGGGACTATCGCGAACGCGGCATGCGGGTGGTCGCCGGACCGCTGACCATCACAATCATGCAGCAGAATTGCCGGGCGAGCGGACTCGATTTGCCTTATGTCGCTCACGTCCTCTACGAGGGCGTCGCCTACCAAGGCTGCGCCAGACGCGGCGTAAACGAAGGCGCGCGGCCAACATGGGCATCGGTGTTGCCTGAATTGATCCCAGCGATCGACGCTTGCCTGTCGCGGGTTTCCGCGCCGCCGGCGCGCGTGACATTCGCGACAGCGTTGAACGACGGCCAGGTGAGCGTGCGTCTCCGCGATGCGGATGGCGCGCGGCGCGCGTGCCTCGTCAACCGCTCCAACGCCGAAGTGGTCGTGTTCGAACCGATTTCCGATATTGACCGGCGCGCCGGCGAGGGCGATCCGGAGTTTCAGCGCGGCGGCGGCGAGCCGGCCGCGCGCAGCTGCCGGTCAGTGGAACCAGCCGTGAGCGAGGGCGTGCAACTGGGTTGGCTTATCCGCCGCTCGTGCTGAGCGCCTTACGAGGCGCCGGCAATTAGGTTTTGGACCCAATCAACGATGTTGTTGATCACCGCAAGCCCAACGCGCGTCCCGAGATAGACCGAGGCGACCGAGGCAATGGCTGCGGGGATGGTCAACAGCATCAAAACGCCGTCGCGTTGCAAAAGCGCAAGCGAGGTGATCGCCACGGTCATGCCCGGCGGCCAATTCGCGAACGGGATTGGCAGAATCAGGATGAACGCCATCAGCAGTGTCTGCAGCCCAACCAGAATCGTCACCGGAAAGCGCGTGAGCCGCGTCCAGCGCGGCTTGATCAGATATTCCACGCGCTTCAGCGGCGGGATCGCCGCGCGCAACGTGCGCCGCAGAGGCGCGCACTGGATTTCCCAGCGGCGTACACGCCGAGGCGTCCATAAGCGCCGCGAGCCGAGCACGAGCTGGATTGCCGGCAGCATCATCAGCACGCCGAAGATCGTGGAGATGCCCGGCACGTTGGGAATGCACATGGGCAGGGCCAAGACCAACAGCAGCATGCCGTGGGCCCGCGAGTCCAGCTGATCGATGAGGGCGCCCACGCTGGTCTTCTCCCCCGGAAATGCGTCGACGAGATCGTCCAGGAGTTCTGAAGCGGACCGGCCTTCGGCGGCGCTCGTGGCGGGAGGAGCAGTGGGGTTCAACATGGGCGGCCGAAGCCGTGGCATCACATGGGGCGCCGGTGAGATTTTGGCTAGGGCCGCGCCGCGTTCAGACCTCATCAACCAGATGAGCGTAGCCCCAACGCATGGCGCGCGCGCGTCGGCTCATCGCCTGGATCGGGCTGTCGGTCGCGGCCGGCTGCGGCGCAGTGCAGCCGCCGCCGGTAGAACTGACCGGATTCTGGAGCGCCAATGCGGCTGCGTGCGCGGCCGGCGTGGGGGTGGAATTCGGCCAAGAGGCCATCGTCGCGGTCTATCGGGACGAGCGGCAAACCCTGTTCCAGCATCCGCGTTACGAGGTCGAGGCGGTCGGCGATACGTTTCGAGTGCGCATTACCTACGACCTGCCGCGCTTGCCGGGCGGGGCCGGCAGCGCCGGCGCGCGCGGGATGGTGGTGTTGGCGAGGCAGGGGGCAGGGATCGCGCCGGTTTCGCACACGCTTATGGATGCGCGCACGGGGGCGGCGCGAACCCGAATCGCGCACGACCCAGCCGCCGTCGCCCTCACGCTGACGCCCTGCGGCGACCACCCTTGGCGTGAGCGGCTACTCGGGCGCAGCCAAGTATGACTGCCCCCGCCAAGCGCTTTTTTTGCTTAGTTTTGCGCCTGTTGCGTTGTGGGCGCTTCGCCATTGCAGCGCGCGATTTCATCGGCGCTCAGTTCGCGGGCCTCGGTCCCGTACGACACGATGCGCACATCGCCCGCCTGACGCAGGAACTGGCGGCACGCGCGCACGCTGACGGCATGATCGGTGCGGGCCCGGCAGGTGTCGCCATCGCAGGTCCAGATCGCGTTCTGGGCGATGACGCGGGTGGGTTCGGCCAGCGGGGCCTCCAGTTTCAATGTGAAGACCGGATCGCGCGCGAGGGCCGGGGTGGCGAGGCCAGCTGTAAAAGCGGCCGCGAGAATGAAGGACCTGACGACGGACATCGAGAACTCCTGGGCGTTTTAGGTCGCGCTTCGGGGAGGAGCGCTGAGCAACCGTGCGCCAAACGCTGATCGCTGACAAGAGAAAAATGAACGAACCAAAAATTATTCACACGGCGCTGCGGCGGCGGCGTCACAGTAAGGGCGGCCGGGCTCGCCTGCGCGATGCAATGGTTAATGTCGGCTAAGGTTTGAGCTACACCTTCGAGAGGGCGCGGGGACTGCGGTGCGCGCCCAGCCGAAGGGGTGGGTTCATGACCTTTCACAAGTTTGCCGTCGGGGTGGTGCTGGGCTTAGCGATGATTGCGGTCCTGGGCGCAGGCGCCCTGGTATTCTCCTCGCGCGACTTTCAATACGGGCTCGCGCAGCTCTCGCCCGCGACGAACGGGCTGGTTTCATTCGAGAGCTTGAGGGAGGTTGAAGCGGAGATCGCGCAAATTCGAGCCGAGACGGCCGAACCGCGCGGTGAACTTCTCGCGATCGAACAGGAGATCGCCGCGCTATCCAATCAAAGCGCCAGCGCGCAGGCGGCCGCGAATGCCGCAGCGGCCGAGATCGTCGGCGACATCGCCGAGATTGAAGCGAGAGCGAATGTGACGCCAACGCAAAGCGCCGCGGCCGATACCAGCGTGCAAGCGCTCTCGCAGCGCATCAATGGGCTTGCGAGCCAATCTGGCCTCTCGGCAGCCGACCAGCAGAGCGTCGCGGCGCTGCACGGCCAGGTGCAGCAGCTCGCCGCTCGTCAGGACAACGTTGCGGCCAGCGACGCCGATCGTGTCAGTCTGGTCGAGAGGCAGCGGCTCGTGAGCAGCCAAGTGGCGGAGTCCGACCGGCGAATCTTCGCGCTGCAGCAGAGCGTGGTGCCCGACTATGAGCACTATCAGCGCATCTACAGCGAGGCGGCGGCTTTGCAGACCTTGAGTCCCTTTGGCGTCAGCAAGTTCCTGGCGCAAGGCCACCCGGCGTTGCTGTCCAGCCTGTTGGTGCTGCTTATGGGCGCGCTTGGGTCGCTGCTGTATTTGTTCCCGGCCTATCTCAACCGGGCTGAGCCCGTGACTATGGCGGAGATCGTCATCCGGCTCATCTTCGGCATGTGCGCGGCGCTCGCGTTCTATGTGCTGGCCAACGCCGCCA
>CAZHWA010000034.1:0-11095 GCA_964536175.1 uncultured Terricaulis sp.
GTCAACAAGGCCATTGCATTTCTCTCCCTAAACCGCGCCGGCGGTTTTTCCGCTAAATCGCGGATTTCATCGCCAGCGATTGGCCCGTTTCTGGATCTGGGCGAGACGCAAGCCGTTCGACTGCGCAAAGCAAAACGACAGGCGCCCGCGATCTAGACTTGATAGCAGGTTCCAGAATATACATTCAAGAAATTTGTACCGCCGGGCGAGCGCCAGACTGGCCTCGCCGCAGTGGCGCGATAGAACACAAAGGGGAGAGCCGCGATGACCGAGGTAACCGAGACCGCGGCCGCCAAGACCATGCGCCACCGCGCATTGTGGTCGAGCTATCTCGGCTCGGCGATCGAGTATTATGACTTCCTGCTCTACGGGATCGCCGCGGCGCTGATATTCCCGCACGTGTTTTTCGCGCTCGACCCGGCAGTGGCGACGCTCGCTTCGCTCGGCACCCTAGCCGCCGGCTATGTCGCGCGTCCGCTGGGCGCGATCTTCTTCGGGCATTACGGCGACAAGATCGGCCGTAAGAAGATGCTGATGCTGACGCTCTACCTTATGGGCGTCTCAAGCTTCCTGATGGGCGTGCTGCCCTCCTACGCCCAGGTCGGCATCGCCGCGCCGCTGGCGCTGATCGCTCTACGCATCGTGCAAGGCTTCGCCGTCGGCGGCGAGTGGGCCGGCGCGACGCTGCTCTCCATGGAACATGCGGGCAAGAAGTCGCGCGGGTTTGCGGCCTCGATCGTGGGCTCCGGCGCCCCGACCGGGGCGGTGCTTGCGACGCTGGTGCTGATGCCGTTCGCGGCGATGGGCGAGGACGCGTTCCTGAGCTGGGGCTGGCGCGTCCCATTCCTGCTCAGTGCGCTGCTGGTGGGGATCGCGGTCTACCTGCGCCGCTCAGTCGACGAAACGCCGGACTTCATCGCGATGCAGGAGAGCCGCGCTCGCGAAAAAACGCCAAAGATTCCCTTGTTCGTCGTGTTCGGCTCCTACCCACGCGAAGTGTTGAACGGCGTGCTTGGCGCACTGGCTTGCCTGGCCATGACCACGCTCACCGCCACCTTCATGGTCAACTACGCCATCAGCGTCGGCGGCCACGAGCGTTCCGAGGTGCTCGGCCTGCTGACGCTGGTCAACGTGCTGCACATTTTCACCATCCCCACCTTCGCCATTCTTTCCGATCGCATCGGCCGCAAGCCGGTGATGCTCGCGGGCGCCGTTGCCGGGATGGCGCTGATCTTCCCGATTTTCTCGCTGATCACTGCGGGCGATTCACTTTCGCTGCTGATCGCGTTCGCGCTCGCCAACCCGCTGATCCACGGCCTGATGGGCGGTCCAATTAGCGCTTGGCTGGGCGAGAAGTTCGCCGCGGACATTCGCTACAGCGGCATGGCCGTGACCTTCCAGATCGGGTCGACGATCAGCGCCGGCTTCGCGCCGCTGATCGCGACTTGGCTGCTGATGCGCGGCGGCGGTGAGGATGCGACCTTGGTCGGCATCTTCTACATTGCGCTGTGCGCGATCTCGGCCTTGGCGATCCTTTTCGCGCCGGAGAGCTTCCGCAAGAAGCTGGATCTGACCACGCCGGCAAAATCGCCCGCTGCTGAAGAGCAATCCGCGCAGTCGGCGACTCGCACCGGCACGGCCTAACACACCCCGCAAAACAGCGTCCGTTCTACGGACGCTGGAGCTGAGGTCACTTCGCCGCCGCGGTCAAAAGAGCGATCTTGTCGATGTGGTTTTCGGCGTTTCGCTGACGCTGGCGAGGAGGACGCGATGGGCAGGCTGGAGGGCAAGGTCGCCCTCGTGTTTGGCGCCGGGCCAAACATCGGCGGCACCATCGCCCATTTCCTCGCGCGCGAAGGCGCCAAGGTCGTCGTGGCGGACATGAGCTATGACGCCGCCAAGGACACCGTCGCCTTCATTCAGGGCAAGGGCCTCTCCGCGCACGCAGTGCAGGCCAACGCCACCAAGGCCGAAGACGTCGAACGCGCGGTGACCGAGGCGCTTGCCGCCTTCGGGCGCATCGACATCGCCGTCAACATGGCGGGCAGGGTGCATTGGTCGCATCTCTTGGACATGAAGCTGGACGACTGGAACGAGAGCGTCCTCAGTTTCCCTACCGCTGGCTTACTTACGACCAAGTACGCCGCCAAAGCGATGATCGCAGCCGGGCACGGCGGCTCAATCATCCATCTGCTCTCGACCGCCGCGCATTTCGGCGAGGCCTCCGGCACGGCTTACACTTCGGCCAAGGCCGCCCTGCTTAGCTTTGCGCGTTCGGCGGCGATGGATTTGGCGCAGTACGGCATCCGCGTGAACACAGTTACCCCGTGCGCCATGGAGCATCAGCTCTGGACGCTGATGAAGGACGAGATCTTCAATCCCGGTTGGCGGCGCCCGGACCGCATGTCCTTCTACTCGCGCGACGACTACCTGAAGATGCTGCCGCTGCAGCGTTTCCCGCGCGCGTCCGATCTCGCCTGGGCAACGGTGTTTCTGGCCTCTGACGAGTCCGAGATCATCACCGGCATCGACATCCCCGTCGATGCGGGGCTTCGCCACAAATACCCGACCTGGACGCCCGGCGACCACACCGGCGTGAACATCAAAGACTACGCGCAGAAGGTCCGCGTGACCCGCTTCGGCGAGCCGCAGGAAAAGCTTTTGCCCGAAAGCGACGAGTCCGCCGCGCATCCGCAGGAGAGCAAGCATGACCGCTGAAAATCAAATGTTCGAGCGCCTCCGCAAGCTGCATCAAACCGGGCGCGACACCAGTATGGGCAAGCTGCTGCGCAAGTTCTGGCAACCGGTCAGCCGCTCGGAAGAGCTGGCGCCAAGTCGCGCCAAAACGGTGCGCGTGATGGGCGAAGACTTGACGCTCTATCGCGGCGAAACCGGCAAGGCGTTCCTCGTCGGCGGGTATTGCCCGCACCGGCTGACGCTGCTGTCCAGCGGCTGGGTGCAGGGCGACGAGATCCGGTGCATGTATCACGGCTGGAAGTTCGATGGCGGCGGCCAATGCACCGAGCGCCCGGCCGAGCGCGACTCCAAGCAGCCGAACGTGAAGATCGTCGCGTATCCGGTGCATGAGTATGCCGGGCTGGTGTTCGCCTACATGGGAGAAGGCGAAGCCCCTCCTTTCGAATTGCCGCGCAAGGCCGTGTTCGAGCGCCCGGGCGCACTGCAATTCGCCCGCGTTGAGGTCTGGCCCTGCAACTGGCTGCAGCAAGTCGAGAACTCCATGGACGCGGTGCACGTCAGCTTCGTGCACCATTGGGGCAAGGTCGGCTCTTTCGGCGCCGTGGTCGCGGCAACCGTCCCCGAACTGTCCTACGAAGAGACCGACGCCGGCATCCGCCAGACCGCGGTGCGTTCCGAAGCCTCGAAACGCGTGTCGGACTGGACGTTCCCAAACAACAACCACATCTCGCACCCGACGCTCGAAACGAACGATCCGTGGGTGGATGTTGGCGTGTGGATGACGCCAATCGATGACGAAAACACCATGCGGTTCCTGATTTACTCGATCCCATCGACCGATCCGGCGACGGACGCGCGCATCCGCGACTATTTCGAAAAGTACTCCGAGTACAATCCCGCCGATCACCACGATGATCTGTTCCTGCATAGCAAACTGCCGGACGACAAACTGGTGCAGCTCACCTCGGCGCAAGATTACGTCGCCGCAGTCGGCCAAGGCGCCATCGTCGATCGCACGCAGGAGCGGCTCGGCCGCTCGGACATGGGCATCGCCCTGCTGCGCCGCCTCTATTGGCGCGAGATGGACGCGATCGAGAAAGGCGTTCCTGGCAAGCGGTGGGCGCGGCTGTCGGCGGAGGCGCACATGCCCAAGCAGGTCAACGAAGCGGTGGGCTGATGCGGCAATGGACGACGTCACTTTCACCAGCATCGACGGCAAGCTGTTCAACCGTCTGCATTGGGGCTCGCTGGCCCCAATCAGCATACAGCTGAAGGACGGCCGCACGCTGACTGGCGAGCTGCTGGCAGTGTCGCGCCACGGCGGGCTCGGCCTTAGCGGCGGCGCGCCGAGCGGTGAAATCTGGCTGACCGTCGCCCACGCAAGAACCTCCGTCTCCTACGACCAGATCCTCGACATCCGATGAACGCGCGCCCGAGGCAGGCGGAACCAAGGTGATGACAAGATACCGGATGCGCCTCGCCCAGATCGCCTACGCCGCGCGCGACATCAATATCTATACTTTCACGCCTCTCGACGGCGCGACGCTGCCGCCGGCGGAAGCCGGCGCGCACATTGATCTGTTTCTGCGCCCGCATCTGGTGCGTCAGTACTCGCTGCTGCAGCCTTCTCCGGCGCCGGACGCCTACGTCATCGGCGTTAAGAAGGACGCAAGCGGCCGCGGCGGCTCGCGCTACATGCACGAGCAACTGCGCGTCGGCGACGAGATCGAGATCAGCGCGCCGCGCAACAACTTCCCGCTGGTGGAGGACGCCGAACATAGCGTGCTGCTGGCCGGCGGCATCGGCATCACACCGATCTGGGCGATGGCGCAACGTCTCCAGGCGCTGGGCAAGAGCTGGCGCATGTACGTCTCGAACCGCTCGCGCCAGGATACCGCCCTGCTCGCCGAGCTCGAGGCGCTACCGTATGTGACATTGCATTTCGACGATGAAGCCTGCGGCTTCCTTGATCTAACGGCGATCATCGCCGCTGCACCAGCGAACACGCACTTCTATTGCTGCGGCCCGGCGCCGATGCTGGCGGCCTACCGCGCCGCGCTCGCGCACCTGCCGGCTAAGTTCGTTCATGACGAAGCCTTCAGCCTCGCCCCGCCGCCACCCGGCGGCGATAGCGAATTCGTCGTCCGCCTGGCGCGCTCGGGCCGCGAGATCGCCGTCGGCGCTGACACCTCGATCCTCGACGCTCTGCGCGAGAACGGCATCGACGCGGCGTCCTCCTGCGAAGCCGGCGTCTGCGGCGCCTGCGAGACGCGCATCATAGAAGGCGATGTGGATCACCGCGATCACGTCATGAGCGCCGACGAGCAGGCCGAGAACACACGCATGATGATCTGCTGCTCGCGGTCCAAGTCGAAACTGCTGGTACTAGATATCTGACGAGAAACGCACATGTTCGAAACCAGCCTTGATCACAATCTACCGGAAGAACTCATCCTATTCCGCGACAGCGTTCGCCGCTTTGTCGAACGCGAACTCGTGCCACTTGAGCGCCATGTCACCATAGACGGGAAGTTGCCGCCGGAGCACGAAGCCGCCGTCGCCGAAAAGGCGCGCGCCGCCGGCTTCTGGCTGATGGATGTGCCCGCCGATCTAGGCGGCGCCGATCTTGGCCTCTCGGCGCTGGCGATCTTCTGGGAAGAGATCGCCCGCACCACCGCCGTCTCCGCTCGCGATCACGCGATCTTCGGCCCGACCATCGGCCCGATCCTGTTGTCGCTGAAGGGCGAACTGCGCGAGCGCTACCTGCTGCCGGTGCTGCGCGGCGAACTCAAGGCCTGCTTTGCGCAGACCGAGCCCGACGCCGGCTCCGATCCTGCCTCGATGCGCACGCGTGCGATCCGCACCGAACGCGGCTGGAGCATCAGCGGCCACAAGCGCTACATCACCAAGGCCGCCACGGCCGACTTCGCTCAGGTCATGGCTGTCACCGATCCGGAGCGCGGCTCGCGGGGCGGCATCTCTTGCTTCATCGTCGATATGCAGACGCCCGGCGTCACCATCGGTCCCGCCGAAATGACGATGATGGGCGATACGCCTTACGAGATTTTCTTCGATAACGTCGAAGTCCCCGCGGAGAACCTCATTGGCGCCGAAGGCATGGGCTTCGCCCTGGCGCAAAACTACATCAATCACGGCCGCATCCGTCACGGCGCGCATTCGTGCGGCGCGATGGCGCGGTGCCTGGAAATGACGGCCGCCTACGTGCAGCAACGCAAGACCTTTGGCGAATACCTCTCCGATCGCCAAGGCGTGCAGTGGATGCTCGCAGATGGCTACACCGCGCTACACGCCACGCGCCTGATGGTCCGTGACGCCGCCGCCAAGATCGACCGGGGCCTCGAAGCCCGCGTCGAGACCTTCATGGCGAAGATCACCGGCGTCGAAAGCGGCTTCAAGGTCATCGACGATTGTCTGCAATTACACGGCGGCATGGGGCTGACGCGCGAGACGCCGCTTGAGCGCTACTGGCGCGACCTACGCAGCTTCCGCATCACCGAAGGCCCGACCGAAGTGCTCAAGACCACGATGGCGCGCTCGATCCTGAAGAGTGCGGTGCGTTGATGCGAGACATTCTGAAGGGCGTCCTGGTCATTGAGTTGGGCACGATGGTCACCGCGCCGCTGGCCGGCATGATGCTGAGCGACATGGGCGCCCGCGTGATCAAGGTTGAACTGCCGGACACCGGTGATCCTTTTCGCGGCCACGGCGGCGGCAAGTACAGCCCGCCCTTCGTCGCCTACAATCGCGGCAAGGAGAGCATTCAGCTCGATCTGCGCTCCGAAACCGGTCTCGGCAATCTCGCCCGGCTGCTTGAACGCGCCGACGTTGTCATAGAGAATTTCCGCCCAGGTGCGATGGAGCGGATGGGCTTCGACAACACCCGGCTGCGCGCGCTCAATCCGCAGCTCATTCGCCTGTCGATCACCGGCTTCGGCGCCAGTGGCCCGTACAAGGATCGCCCCGCCTATGACAGCGTGCCGCTGGCGCTCTCGGGACTGTCGTCGCTGCTGCTCGATCCCGCCGACCCACGCATGGCAGGACCCACCATCGCCGACAACATCACCGGCATGTACGCGGTGCAAGGCGTGCTCGGCGCGCTGCTGCGGCGCACGGCCGGCGGCGGCGGCGGCCATGTCGAAGTCAACATGCTGGAGGCGGCGATTTCGTTCATGCCCGACGCCTTCGCACAGTTCACCCGCGCCGGCGTCGTCTCTTCG
This sequence comes from uncultured Terricaulis sp., assembly GCA_964536175.1. GTDB lineage: Bacteria > Pseudomonadota > Alphaproteobacteria > Caulobacterales > Aquidulcibacteraceae > Vitreimonas. Next base: position 6,936 of record CAZHWA010000034.1, read on the forward strand.
CCGGCGACGCGCGTGCGCATTTCGCAAGCCTACACCTTCGCCGACGCCGATGGGCGGCTGATCAGCGTGCATATGTCGTCAGTGAAGAAGTTCTGGGAAGGCCTGCTCAAGGCCATCGGTCGCCCGGATCTGGCCGAGGACGAGCGTTTCGCCACGCCAGTCGCCCGCGCCCGCAACTATGACGAACTCCGCGCCATCCTCGCCGCCGTGTTCGCCACGCGCGGCCGCGACGACTGGATGGCCGTGCTCTCCGCCGAGGAGGTGCCGGCGGCGCCGGTTTACGCGGTGGACGAAGTCCAAGCCGACCCGCACGTCGGGCACATGCGGACATTCGTGCGCACGGCGCATCCGAACATGGGCGACATCGTCGATATCAAAAGCCCGCTCAGGCTCGATGGCGAACGCCGGGATGCGTTCACACCGCCGCCCGAGCTGAATGAACACGCCGCCGCAATCACCGCCGAGTTCGGTCTAAAAAGCTAAATCGTGAACTGCTCAAACGTCGCCGGATGAAACAGCTCCTCGATCGCGATCTGGCGCGATGACAATCCTTGCCGGTGGTGCTGCCTGAAGAACTCCTCCAGCACATGGCGGTTGTTCTCGATGCCATAGGACCAGAAGTCCTCACCCATCAGCGCCATATCCGCGTGCAGGCGTTCATCCACGAATGGCATGGTGATCTTGCACGCCGACGTCTCGCGCAGCCGCTCCAGGCAAAGGTCCTTAGCCTGCGTGAACGCCTTGAGCGCGGCGCCGGGCAGCCACGGATGCGCCTCCGCCAGAGTGCGGCGAACGCCGAGAATGTGCATGATCGGGAAAATCTGGCAACGCTTGTAATAGCACATCGCTTCGACAAGCGGATCCTCGAACAGCCAGCCGATGTTCTGCGCTTGAGCCTTCGGGACATCAGGAGCGCGCGGGGCGATGAAGCCGTCGATCTCGCCTTCGGCGAGCAGCGCCGAGATAGTCTTGCCGTCGGGCGCATCGATGAGGCGGATCGACGGCGGCAGGTTCAGCTTGATCTTCTCGGGGCGCCGCGCGTCCGATATGCCGCCACGAACCCATGTGATGTCCTCTGGCGCCACACCGTAATCCTGCTCCAGGAAGGCGCGAATCCACACCATCGCCGTCAGCTGATACTCCGGCAGCCCGACCTTCTTGCCCTTCAGATCCTCCGGCCGCTTGATCCGATCCTTGCGCACGTAAAAAGCCGAGTGCCGGAACATGCGCGAGAGGAACGCCGGCACGCCGACATAAGGTAGCGTTCCGTTCGCCGTCTTCACCACCGACGACGACAGCGACAGGTCACAAATGTCGAACTCCGCATGCCGGAAGGCGCGGAAGAAGATCTCCTCCGGCGAAAGCTGCATGAACACCGGATCGACGCCATCGATCCGCAAATCGCCGTCAAACAGCGGACGGCAGCGGTCGTAGTTGCCGACGGCGACGGAGAGCTTCAGCTTGCTCACGAGGACGCCCCTTCGGCATAGGCCGGATGGACGGCGACGCTCATATCCGCAATGTCTTCAATCTGACAGCTTATCACGTCGCCGGGCTTGACCGGCCCGACACCTTCGCACGTTCCGGTCATGATAATATCGCCGGGATAGAGCGTGTAGAAGCGCGAGGCGTAGGCGACCTGCTCGGCCAGCTTCATGATCATGTTCTTGGTGTTCGAGGTCTGGCGCAGCTCGCCGTTGACATGCAGGGAAAAGTCGAGCGCCTCCGCGTTCTCGATCTCGTCGGCGGTGACCAGCCAAGGCCCCAGCACGGCGTAGCTGTCGCCGGACTTGCGCAAGCTGCGATCCTCCGGCCCGCGCACCACCATGTCGAGCGCGATCGCATAACCGGCGATGGCCGAGAGCGCCTCGTCCACGCTAATGTTGCTCACGGTCCGACCGATGACGACGCCCAGCTCCATCTCATGGTCATTGCGCCGGTCCGGAAAACGCAGCGTGATGCCCTCGCCCGGCCCCACCAGCGCGCTCACCGCCTTGAGAAAGAACCCCTGTTGCTCAATCGAGCCGCGGAAGCGATCCGAGAAAGTCTGCACGTCGGACTCGGCCTCGGCGACGTGCTCGTGATAATTCACCGGCACGCCGATGATCTTGCTCGGTTGCTGTACCGGCGACAGGAATTTCGCTTCGCCGACCGGCTTCGACGCGGCGCCCGGCAGTGCGCGCTCGATCGCTGGCTTCAGCGCGGCCAGGTTGGCGATAAGCCAATCGCCGCGCGCGGCCAGCCACGGCTTTGCCCGCTTCGGCAACGCCTCCAGCGCCGCGCTCACGTCGAACACGCGCCCGCCTTGCACAACGCCAAGACGCCCGTCGTCGTAAAGTGCAATCCGCATCGTCTCTTCGATTCTGTTCAGGCGGTTTCTTCGCTGAGCACGCCCAGCCGCCGCATTACATCACGATCCGAAAGCATGAAGATGTGCGCTTCCTTGCTCGTCGCGGTGTGGCTGGCGAAATTGCCTTGCGGGATGGTGAAGAAGTCCCTCTCCCGCCACGCAATGGTCTTGCCGCCGATGGTCGAGATCCCTTCGCCAGCGACCACGACGCAGGCGACGCTTGCATTGCTTCGGCGTTGCGTGGTCGCTGCGCCCGCTTCGATCGCCAGCATCGTGCAGTCCAGCAGCGGCTGCGCCTGTGCGCCGGTGAGCGGATTAGTGTAGCGGATGCTGCGTGAACCGTCGGCGGCGCGCGGCGCGGCGGCAAGTGCTCGCTTCGCATCGGCATAGGGATAACGAAACACCGGTGAGTGATACGTGGCGCCCGGCGTTTCCGCAGGAAGGAAGTTTGGTGTAGCGAACACCGCATCCGGGGTGGTTTCTGGTAGGTTCGTCACCGGCGGCGGCTGAAACTGGGCCGTGCCCAGATAGGCATGCAGCGGCACGTCCAGAGCATCGAGCCACAACACCGGGGCATCACCATCGTGGCGGTGTTCATGCCAACACCAAGCTGGCGTCAGAATAAGATCGCCATACTCCATCGGGCATGGCTTGCCATTGACCAACGTCGTCGCGCCGCTGCCCTCGAGCACGAAGCGGAGAGCGCCCATCGAGTGGCGGTGCGGCCGTGCCGTTTCGCCCGGCAGCAAACACTGCACGGCGCACAGCATTGCGCCGACCGTATATTCATCCAGTTCGGTCCGCGCGTATGGCGTCAGGTATTGCAGCACGCGCCGCTCGACCACGCTGGGCGAGGTTTCGCTGAATGCATACTCCAGAAGTGGACGCGTCTTCGACCACTGCCACAGATGCGCCCCCTGGGGCGGCGCCGGCGGCTTGTGCGCGGTCGGGCTCAGCCAGAGCGGCGCCAAGTGATGCTCTTTCCAGCGCGCCAGGATGTCGGGCCGAACGCCATGGGAAGCCATGCTCCTCTCCCTGTCGCTCCCCATCTGGCTCAAACGATGACGCCGGGCGGGATCGGTTTGCCGAAGGTGAAGGCCGCCTGCGCCGCATACACCGGCTGGTCGGCATTACAGGCGTGGCACATCGCAACGGTCATGTCGCGATAGAAGCGCTGGATCGGATTCGAGTTGCGCGCGACATTCCCGCCGACATTGCTGAACACGGCATGCGCAGCGTCCGCGGCGCGGCGCACGGCGCGGACCTGATTGCGGCGCGTTTCATGCTGCAACGCGGCCGGCACCTTGCCACCCGACATCGCAATGTCATAACCGCGCTTCATGTCGGCGAGCACGTGCAGGCGCGAAGCCGAAATGTCGGCCATCGCCGCGCCCAATGCCGCCATCTGGAACGGATGGTCGATCGACTTCAGCCCACCACGGTTCACGCGGCTTTCTGAATACTCCCAGAACCGACGCACGACGCCGTCGGCCAGACCGATCGTGGCCGCGGAGATGACGCCAGGAAATAGAAAGTCGAACGGCACTTCGTACAATCGCGAATCCGGCCGATTCTTCCGGTGATACTCGCGATCGTTCAGCTTCTTGACGTTGATGACACGATAATCGGGCACGAACGCGTCGATTGCCTCGACATCCTTCGAGCCTGTGCCACGAAGGCCCATCGTGTCCCAACTGTCCTGATGGATCACGTAGTCGCTGCGCGGCAGAATGAAGTGATGCGGCTCGGTGAACACGCCCGGATTGGAGCCGTCAGCGGCTTCAGCCAGACCGCCGACCACGATCCAATC
>CAZHWA010000035.1:0-11048 GCA_964536175.1 uncultured Terricaulis sp.
GGGGCACGCGCTGCGAGATCAAGAACGTGAACTCCACGCGCTTCATGATGCAGGCCATCGAGTACGAGGCGCGCCGGCAAATAGAAATTCTCGAAAGCGGCGGTGAGATCGAACAGGAGACGCGCTTGTTCGATCCCGATAAGGGCGAGACGCGGACAATGCGCTCGAAAGAGGACGCGCACGACTACCGCTATTTCCCCGATCCCGACCTATTGCCGCTGGTGATCGACGAGACGTGGATCGAGGAGCTGCGGGCCTCGCTGCCGGAATTGCCGGACGCCAAGAAGAAGCGTTTCATCGAGAGTTACGCACTGACGCCCTATGATGCGCGCGTGTTGTCGAGCGATAGCGACGCGGCGGCCTACTTCGAGACCGTAGCCAAAGGGCGCGACCCCAAGCAGGCGGCCAACTGGGTCACGCAGGAGCTGTTCGGCGCGCTCAACAAAAAAGCTCTTGAGCTCTCTCAGTCTCCGGTGAAGGCCGAACAGCTCGGCGCGTTGCTGGATCTGATGAAAGACGGCACGATCAACGGCAAAATCGCCAAGGACGTATTCGCCAAGATGCTGGAAACAGGCGAGGCGCCGGGCGCGATTGTGGAGCGCGAGGGGTTGCGCCAGGTCACCGATACCGGCGCGATCGAGCAGGCGATCGACGCCCTGATGGCAGCGAACGCCGATAAGGTCGAAGATGTAAAGAAGAACCCTAAAGCGTTCGGCTGGTGGGTGGGCCAGACCATGAAGGCAACAGGCGGCAAGGCCAATCCGCAGGTCGTGAATGAGCTCCTGAAGAAGAAGCTGGGCGGGTGAGCGCGTGCTTTCTCGCGCATGGCCTCGCCCTCCGGCCGGGTCACGTGAGGCCGTCTCCGATAGCGTCGCCCTGACCGCATCGAAGGCGGGCGCGAGCGCTTACCGCGCCCTTGCCACAAGCGGGGTGTAGCGGGCGATATGGCCGGCTGCGCCAACAACCGCAGGTGTTGCTTCCAAGCCGGCGCGCAGATGCGCCTCGAAGGCGCCGGCCTGGTACGATGCGATACGATCGCCGCCGGGCACGAATGCTTGCATCATCACGCACAGCCAGATGTAGACGAGCATCGGCCTCTCCCCATTTTGCGCGCAGGGGAGTCTCGTTCAGCATGGTTGCTCACGCGTTAATGAGCAAACGTACGCCCCGGAGGCGGGGAGACCTCCGGGGCGCTTTGGTTGGACGTCAGGCTAGACGGAGGGAGGGGCTTAGCCGCCAGCCAGAATGACGCCCAAGATTACGCCGGTAGCGATGCCAACCAGCAGGAAGTCGCCGCGGTCGTCGCGGACGTAGTGATAACCGCGCGGCGGCGCACGCAGGCGGTAGTGGCGATAATCCACCGGCCGATAATAGCTGCGGTAGTAGGACGGCAGCCGGTCGCCGCGGCGCCAATGACGCCACTCGTAGCGTGCATGGTCGCGCCAGTGCGCAGGCGGGGGCCCGTAATACCAGCGATTGTTGTACCAATAGCCGTTATGGCGATTGCGGTCCCAGTGGCGTTGCACGTGGCGGCCATCGCGGAAGCCGTCTCGATAATGGCGGCGATCGTCACGCCAGTCGCGATCGCGGTGGCGATCCCGGTCGCGGTCCCAGTCACGGTGTCGTTCGCCGCGCCGATCGCGTGCGTCGGCGTCGCTCGGCAAGGCGAGCGGCGCCGCAAGTGCAGCCGCGGCGAACGCGGCCGTTGCAAAGCGTTTCATTGCGAGGTCTCCTTCCTGCTCCTCCTGAACCGCTCCGTTCATAAGGAGGTCCCTCTGCGTGCTCGCAGTGTGTCGTGCTCTGACTGAACTGATGCTGAATGAATCGGGAACTTGGCGCCGCGTTTCACGCCGAAATGTCGCAACTGACGGCACGGTACTGGCCTGTTGCGCGCTGCGGCCCCATGTGTCCGAACAGCTAGATGAATGGAAGCTGAATGACCCAGGCAATCGATCTCTACTTCTGGCCCACGCCGAACGGCTGGAAAATCGCCATCGCGCTCGAAGAGATGGGCCTGCCCTATGTCCTGAGGCCGGTAAACATCGGCAAGGGCGAGCAGTTCAGCGCAGCTTTCATGAAAATCTCGCCAAACAACAAAATGCCGGCGATCGTCGACCCAGAGGGGCCTGGCGGCCGGCCGATTTCCGTGTTCGAGTCAGGCGCTATTCTGCAATATCTCGGGCGCAAGAGCGGCAAGTTCTATCCGAGCGACGAACGCGGCCGCGTCGAAGTTGAACAATGGCTGATGTGGCAGGTCGCGGGACTCGGGCCGATGGCCGGACAAGCCGGCCACTTCATCAACTACGCGCCAAAGCTGGTCGACGACCCCAAGCTCATCGCGTACGGGCGCACCCGCTATGTAAACGAGCTCAACCGCCTTTACGGCGTCATGGAAAAATTGCTCGAGACGCGGGACTATCTGGCCGGTGAGTACTCGATCGCCGACATGGCGTCGTGGCCCTGGACGCGCGGAGCCTATCGCCTGGATCAGAACTGGGAGGATTTCCCAAAACTTAAGGCGTGGGTCGATCGCATCGCTGCGCGTCCGGCAGTAGGGCGCGCGCTGGCGAAAGGTGACGAGCTACGGCAGGCGGCCGATGCGCACCGCGCCGAGAACTCGCCCGAAGCGGCTAAGCATCTGTTCGGACAGACGTCGCGATCGGTCGCCGACGCATGCGCAGGGAAGGCCAAACAAGGCTGACGGCGATTAAGCCTATCGCAAGTTATGCACGTTATTGGTCCAGTCCGGCGGCGCGAAAAATGCACGCCTGTGGGGTGGGACGCACATGGCTAAAGCCAGGCGTTCCCAAGTGGTACAAGGGAGCGGCCTTCAATGGCGTTTACAGATTCCGAGATCGCCCAGGCGCACGAAGCTGCGCGCAGCTGCGGCGATGGTGAAAATCTCTACAAGCTGGGTCTCATCTATTCGACCGGTCAGGACGTTGACCTTGTGCAAGCGCACATGTGGTTCAACCTTGCCGCATCGCGCGGCTCGGAAGCGGCCAAGGAATGCCGTCGCGAACTGGCGGAGATGATGACCAAGGACCTCATCGCCGAGGCCCAGCGCCGTGCGCGCGAGTGGCTATCCGTTAAGCACCACTAAAGGGCCCAGGGCGCTTAGCGCCTTAGTTGCGGATGGGCTGGCAGGCCGCTTCCTCAGCGCCGCGGCGACGGCGCATGCGCGCGGGGCGCGGCCGGATCGTGTGGCTCGCGCTCGGGCTGGCGTTTTTAGGCTGGGTGCTGGTCACACGCACCGGCTTAGACATCTCCGCTCTCGCCGATTTTTTCCGAACCTATGAACACCTCGCGGCGGACGTCCAGATCGTCGCCGCCGTTGTGCTGATCATAGCGGGCGCTCAGCTTACGGGACTCGACCGATATCTGTGGCACATGACTGCGAACGCCACCGCGTTCGGGAAAGCGCGCGCATTGTCGAAGGTCTGGGTCGTCGACGGCGACACTCTGGACGGCGATGGCGTGCGGTACCGGATCGCCAACATAGATGCGCCGGAAACCGGCGACAACGCCAAATGTTTTCGTGAAGACGCACGCGGGCAAGAAGCGAAGAAGGCGGCAATCGAGCTGGTGCGCGGCGCGAAGACAGTGAGTGTTCGACGGACATGGCGCATCGATCGTTATCGCCGTCGCATCGCTTTCGTTCTTGTTGACGGTCAAGATCTTGGTCAGCTGCTCATCGCTCGTGGGCTGGCGCGGCCGTGGCGCGGCAAGCGCGACCGTTGGTGCGGCGCCAAAGGCGGCTTGGCCAAGATCGCTCGCGCTGGCGCCAAGCCGCACGATTGCGGCACATGCCGCGCTTGGCGCTAATTGTTCCGATCGCCGCGCAGGTCGTAGTAGAAGCCGAACTGGACAGGCAGCGCATCGCGCACGTATTGCTGCATGAACAAGTTCACTTGGCTGATGTGCGAGCGGGGAACGTAAACGACATCGTAACGCTGTAGAGGCTGCGCGTCGGGAAAGCCACGGCGCATCGCACGCGGCGACAAGTCGATCTCCATCACGCGCGCTTCGCCGCTGGCGCGGGAGAGCACCAGGACGTCGCCGCGCCGCGCGCTTGGCAGAAACCCGCCGGCCAGCGCCACTGCTTGAAACGCGTCGATTTGCGCCGGCATTTCGTAGATCCCGGGCCGCGCCACTTCGCCGCCGACGAATACCTGCCGCGAACCGTAGCTGCGCGGCGTCACCGTCAGCTCCGGCATGCGCAAATGCGCAGCGTAGGCCGAAACCAGCGCATCGTGCAGTTCATCGGCCGTTCGATCGGCGGCGGCTATCGCGCCCACGAGCGGCAGCGCCACTCGGCCGTCAGGTCCGACAGTCACCGTCCGGGTTAGTTCCGGAGCCGAAAAGACGGTGATCTCAATCTCGTCGCCAGGATAGAACCGGTAGGCTGGCGTCGCCTCGGAATAGACGATGCCCGGACTGGCTACGCCCGGCGCCTCCTGGCTATGCGCGCTGGAAACCAGCGCCAAAGCGGCCGCAGCGGCGGCGAGAACGGCGATCGCGTCGCGCATCGATTAACTCCAACGCTTTGTTAGCGGACGGCCCTTAACGGTGCGTGCGCGCAGCAGACTGCGCCGGGGGTGGTGAATGATCATTTACCAAATGGGCGCAAACTGGCGCTTCGCGCACGTCAGGGAGCGCCGATGAAAACGGGCACGGAGGCGAGCCAAACCTCCGCGCGGTTCGGCTGGGCCGACGCGCGGCGCATGAGCGTGGTCGACATATGCGCCATGCTCTGGGCCGAACGGGCGCTGGTTATGGGCCTGGGCGCCGCCATCTGTGCGATGGGGCTGGCGGCGGCGTTGATGGCGCCGAAAATCTACACTGCGCGCACCGAACTCATCGTGCGCATGGGCGAGGAGTACGTCTATCAGCCCACGGCCGGCGGCGCTGGCGCGGGCGCAACGCCCGACATGCAGGCCGTCGTCAATGCCGAGATGCGGCTCATTGGCTCTGGCGCAGTGCTGCGCGCCGCGATCGCTGAAATCGGTTTGGATACGCTTTATCCGGACATCGCTGCGAGTTCGGGCGCCGATGCGCGCAAGGTCGCAGCTGCCGAGCGCGCCTTCGCGCAGCATCTGGCAATCGAGACGGCGCCCCAGACCCCAGCAATTGGTTTGTCGTTCGAACATCGTGACGCCGAAGTCGCTGCGCTGGCGCTCAACGCCCTGGTGGAAGCTTATCTTGAGCATCGACGCACCGTGCTCGTCGGCGGCGGCTACGACGCGCTGGCGCAGGAAACCTCCGACGTGAGTGCGCGCGCGGCCGAAGCCAGCACTGCGCTGGCCTCCTTCCTCACTGAGCATCGGATCGGCGACTTCGAAAGCGAACTGGCGGCGCTAGCCGCGCGCGCCGGCGACATCGAAACGCAATTGCTTGACGCCCAGGCCAGGCAGCAGGAAGCGGTGGCGCGCGCCGCTGCGCTGCGCGCGCGCTACCAAGCCGAGCCGGAAGAGATCCTGCTGCAAACTGAATCAGATGCGCGCACGGCTCTGGTCCAGGCGCAGATGGAACGCGAACAGCTGCTCTCACGCTATCAGGCCGACGCATTGCCGGTGCGCGAGGTGGATCGGCGCATCGCGCAATTGGAGGCGTTTCTCGCCGGCGGCGATCCGCCGAGCGTTACGCGCCGCGGCGCCAATCCCGTCAGGCAGGACATTGCGAGCCAACTTTACGCGATGGAGGCGGAGGCGCGCGCGCAGCGCGGCCGCGCCGCCGCGTTAGAACAGCAACGCACCGAGGTCCGCGAACGCCTGCGCGCAATGCAGGCGCTGGAACCGCAATTTCGCCAGCTGCAACGGGAGCGCGAAGTCCTGGAAACCAGCGCACAGAATTTCGCTTCGCGTGCCGAAGAGGCGCGTACGCGCGCGCAGATGCTTGGACGCGCAACCGATAACATCACGCCGGTCGAGCGCGCCGCTGTCCCCACTCAAGGCAAGAGCCTGCGCTGGCCAATCATGCTCGTCACGTTGATGATTGCTTTCGTCGTTGCGGTGGCGGCAGGACTCTCGCGCGCGTTGATGCGGCGTTCGTTTCCAACCCCGTCAAGCGCCGCGCGTGCGCTGAACACGCCGGTCCTCGCGGTGCTGCCGCGTGCGCACGATGCAACGCCATCCAAAAGCAAGAAAGCGCCGCGGCCGGCCAGGACGGACAAGCCCGTGCTTGTGCTGGTGGGAGGCGGCGCGTGAACCAGAATTTCTCCGTCGCCGGGGTGCTCGATGCGCTCAGGACGCAGCCGCCGCGCACACATGGCGGCGGACGGGCTCTGCTGCTTGTTTCTGCGCGCCGCAATGAGGGCGTAACGACTGCGGCGCGCGCTGTTGCGGAGGCCGCCGGGCCTGGCGCGGTTTATGCCATCGACCTGGATCTCAAGCAAAACTCGTTCGCCAAGGCGCTCAGTCAGCTTGGCGCGCTCGGGCCAAGGATAGATGGCAAGCTCGGCGGCGTGTCGTTCTATGCCGTGCATGGTCCCGGACGCTTGCCGATTCACGAAGCGAGGTCGGCATTCTCATACCATCGGGTCGGACGCCGCTTGATCTTCGCCGGCGTCTTCGATGCGCGTGTGTTGCCGCGCAACGCGCGGGTCGCAGTCTCGGCGAAGCCGGACTACTGGAATGCGGCGCGCGCCGGAGGGGCGACAATTGTCATCGATGCGCCGGCGCTCGAACGCAGCGATGTGGCGTTGCGTGTTGCGCCGCACATGGATGGCGTCGTGCTGGTCGTGGGAGCTGCGCCAGGCTCGGCGCCGGCGGCCATCGCCGCCAAGATGGCGCTCGACAACGCCGGCGCGAATGTGATCGGTCTTGTCTATGCCGGGGCGCCCATGCCGGTCTTGGCCATGGAGTGGCTGATGCGTCAGGCCGGCTGATTGAGCAGGGCTTCGCCATAAAAGCGCTGCTCGAAAAACCACAAGACTTTGCCAGCGCCGCGCGCGGCCTGATCCAGCAATGCAAGCGCATGCGGCTTCGATGCGCCGGCCACCAGCGCGCTGGCCGCGGCAAAAATCACCGTTTGCGCTGCGCCCGCGCCCATATGACGGACCAGTTGCGCGTATTTGCGGCCAGCCCAGGCCGCTTCGCACGGTCCTTGGCCGTAAGCAAAGGCGCGCTTCAAGCCTTGCGCTAGGCGCATGCGCTCGGGGCCGATGTGCTCCACGACGAGCGCATCGGCGGCCCATGCGAAACTGGCGCCGGCGTCTGTCCATGAGGCGAATAGCGCATCGTCTTCGCCGCCACGTTGATCGGCGCGCGGATCGAACGCGATCGGCGTGTCAAACAGCGCCCGAGGCTGCAACGAATTGCCGATCCCATACGCGCACGCGCTTGGGCCGCTGCGATGCGGGCCGCGCCGCGAGTAGAGCGCTTCGTAGAAGGCGGCGTCCGGGATGTCGGCGGCGGCCCGCGCCTGGACCGGACCGAACACGCTTTGTGCGCCCGTGGCTTTGCGTACGGCGATGAGCGCCGCGAGCCAGTGGGGCGAGGCTTCTTCATCGTCGTCCAACCACGCGACAAGTTCGCCGCGCGCCAGCGCCAGAGCGACGTTGCGCGCTTGTGCGACGCCAGGCTTGGGCGCGTGCGCCCAACGGAATGAGAACGGCGCCTCGGCGTCGAGCGCACGGAAGGCGTCCAGCGCCGAGCCTTCAGGAGAATTATCGATCGCGACGAGCTCAATCCCCTCGACGCCCTGCTGCGTGAAGACGCTGCGTGCGGCGCGGACGAAGCTGTCCGGACGGCGGAAGGTGGGGATCAGCACACTGACTGTGATCATGCGAGCCTCCGATCGAGGACGGCGCTCACCGGCGACACTGTAAAGCCGAGCGCACGGGCCTGGTTGAGCAGAGCATCGAGGTCTGCGCCGCGTGTGCCCCATGGCGAGGGCGTATCGGCGACATCGTGGGTGAACGCGATAACCCAGGCGTTGCGCGCCGCGGCGCGTTTGAGCGCGTCATGCAGGCGCGCCGTCCAATCTCTGCCGAACATCGCGAACGCGCGCAGTTGTGCAAGGTCGGCGCGTCCATTGTTGAGTGCCGGCAGAATGCCGCGCGCCGAAGCAAAGCGCGGCGGCAGGCCGTCTTTCAACCGGGCAGTTGTTTCGCCATAGGGATAAGCGTGGGCGTGCGGCGAGGGCGCGCCCATCGCCATCAAGGCGTCGCGGTTGCGGGCAAGATCCTGCAGCGACGTGAACACGTCTTGCCGGGCGGCATCGTTGTGCGCAAAGCTGTGGCAGCCAATCTCGTGGCCGGCGGCGGAAAGGCGCGCAATGTCAGCCGCGCAGAAGTTGCGCCCGCACGGTCCTGTTCGCTCGACCAAGCCTGCACAGGCGTAATAGGTCGCCCGTGCGCCATGACGTTCGACAATGCGAGCGCCTTCCTCCGCCGCCGATCTTGGAAAGTCATCGAACGTAATGGAGAGCATCGGCGTTTCGAAGCGCAGCTGCACGGGCATCGCGGCGTGCCATTGCGTACGTCGGCGCCGCAATTTGCTCGCGAGATCGCGCGGCGGGGCGTAGGCTTCCAGCATCATGGCAAGTGCTCTGCAAAGTGGGCGGCGCGATAAAGCTTGAACGCGGCGCGGCGAACCAGCATCGGCGCGAGCCCGGCGCTGTCTGAAGCCAGCCAAGCCGCAAGCCGGCGCAGGGTCCGTCGCGCCGGCGCCGATTTCAGCGCGCTAGCAGCGCGATAGGCGGCAAATCGCCGGACCGCGCGCGGATGTTTCAACGCGAGTCGCGCGAAGTTGCGCCCCGCCTCGGCGCTTTTGCGCATCAAGGTGGCGTCATCGTCGAGACCGGCATGGGTGGCGGGATTGTCCACATGCAAGATCCGAGCGTGCTGCGCCGCCGATAGCGCCCAATCGGTGTCTTCGAAGCCCCAGCCAGTGAAACAGGGATCGAACGGGTGCACGGCGAGGAAGTCGCGCCGCACGGCGAGATTCGCCGACGCCGTGCGTTGCGCCGCGGCCAGCGCACGAATGTGCGCCGGGGCGCAGTCCGAGTGCGCGAAGAGGTTGCGGTGGAGGGCAGTCTCGCCATCCGGTGCGGCGTGACGGACGGAAAGACCGCCGAACGCCACAAGCGGACGCTGGGTTGAGAGCACGCCGAGCCAGATCGCCAGAAAGCGCGGCGAGTCCGGGATCATGTCGGCGTCGAGAAACAGGACATACTCACCGCGCGCTTCTTTGAGCAAACGGTTGCGCGCCGCGGCCCGGCCGCGATTTTTCGCCCACACGATGATCCGCGCCGGTGTGCCGAGCTTTTCGGCCTGCGCGATGACGCGCGCCAACAAAGCTGCCGAATTCGAGCCGTCGTCGAGCAGGATAAATTCCACGCCCGCCGGCGCATGGGAAAGGGCAGCGAGCAGCGTCGAAGGATCGTGCTTGTGAAACGGCGTCAAGACGCTGAGACGCGTCAGGTCGATGTCAGGGCCAATGGCGACGATGCGTTCTTCAGTGTGCATGGGGACGTTCTGTGACTGCGAAGAAATGCGACCGGGAGCGAGCGACAGCGAGGGTGTGAGCGCCCAAGCCGGCGACATTCAGGCCTATCGCCGCGAGCGCGTAAGCCGCGACGCCGACGACCACCTGAAGCGGGAGTTGCGGCGGCAGTACGCTGACGGCGCCGGCCATCAGCGCCGTGGCGGCGCCGATGCGGGCAAGCTCGTCGAGCGGCAGTGGCAGAGAAACCAGCTTGCGACCGAACAGCCACAACACGATCGCGCCGGCGCTGGCGCCCGCAGCCGCGGCAACCGCTGCGCCCGTGGCGCCGAGCGGGCCGGCCAGCAGCGCCGTCAAGCAGAGCTGCACGCTTGCAGGCGCCAACATGAGAAGGGCGCGCAGGCCGGTTCGCCGCGTAAGCTGAAAGGCCTCCGACAAATAATAAAGGCTGAAGCCGCTCGCGAGACCTGCGAGCGCAAGCCACGGCAGCGCGCGCGCGGTCTCGCCGCTCAAGCTTTCGCCGACGAGCAGCGCGGAAAGCGGCGCAGCCACAAGCGTAAGGCCCGCCGCCGCGGGAATGGCGACAGCCGCCGCCAGCACAATGCCATGCCGGGCTGGACGTTGCAGGCCCTCGCCGCCCTCTGTTTCGTAGGCGCAAAGCAGCAACGGCGAGAGCGCAGCGCCGGCGGCCATAAACAACAGGTCTAATGGCCTGGCCAGACCGAATGCGGCTGCGTAGGCGCCGACCTCGCCAGCGCCTGCTTGGTGCGCGAGCACGAAGCGCGCGATCGTCTGTACGGCGAGGTCGATCGCAAGCGCCAGCGCCAGCGGCGCGCCGTACCCGGCATAGACGCCAGCGCGCGCCAACGAGACGCGTCCGCCGCGCGTCTGGCGCGCCACACGCGGCGCGTCCAGCAACAGAACCACGCCGCCTGCGAGCAACATGCCGGCGAACGGCGCAGCCGCGCCGAGCTCGAGCTGGATCAGAATGGCGACGCCCGCTGCGAAGCCGATCGTGAGATAGACGGTCTCGAGCGCGGCGTAGCGGCCGATCGCGAGCGCGGCGCGGTCGCTCTCGCGCGCGATGCGATTGTAGAACCTGAATACCGTCGCGCCCGCCGCGAAGCTCGAAAGCGCCAGCAGATGCTCATCCACGCCCACGAGAGCCAGCACCGCGCTGGCTACACAGAGCACGGTAACGCCGAGCCCAAGCGACACAGCCCACAGCGTTGCGAAATGCTCGGCTGTTCGTCCTTCCGTGCGTGCGGCCGGCAGGAAACGGAATGCGGCCGCCTCTGCCCAGGTGAACAGCAGCGTATGCGCCAGCATCGAGACTGACAGCGCGAGCGCATAATGGCCGAACTCCTCGGCGCTCATCAGCCGCGTGAACACGGCGATCGCGCCAAGCCCGGCCAGGGCCTGCACGATCTGCATTGGCGCCAGGGCGAAGACGCCTCTCATCGCGTCGCCTTCGCATCGCCCAGCAGGACAGGCGCGGTGCGCAACAGGATCTGCAGGTCGAACCAGAGCGAAGCGCGCGTAACGTAGTCCAGATCGTAGCGCACCCGCCGACGCACGGCGGCCGGCGTCAGCTCGGGCCAG
>CAZHWA010000036.1:0-10875 GCA_964536175.1 uncultured Terricaulis sp.
CGGTCTCGAACAAGCGCCCGCCCAGTGTGACTTCAACTGTGTCCGCAAATGTGTACCGGACCGTTCTCGGACTGCTCATCATTCGCGCGCCCGCCATGATGCGGCAACTGGCGGGCGATCTTCCCAGAAAGGAGGCGCCGCTGGCGCAGGCCCAAGCGGCCGCCCTGATGCGCGAGCGCCTGGATCGCGTCGCTGCGATCGCCCCTCTCGAAAACGCGCATCTCCCGTCGATGGTGGCTCTGCAGGCCGCATCAGCCATCGAAGCGCTTCGCACGATCGATCGATAAGCTGGACACCATCAAAGTCCGTCAGAAGTTGTGCGCTTGAGCAATGTCGATCGCTCTTTCAACTCTGCGCACGCCAGCGGACGCGGCAGCTCATTCACTCCATCTCTTAAGAGCGAGGGTCCGCCTGCAACGCTTCAGTCTTAATGAGCGTGCCAGTTCACGCACTCGCGTCCAGGCGCGTTCTTTTACGAGCGTCGCCGATTGGGACGCCGATCGGCTTTCCCGAACAGCATCTTCACGGACTGCCCCAATGCATTGGCGATCGCGGCTACCTCTAGGATTGTCAGATCATGCGAGCCTGCCTCGACTTGACCCACGCGGAGCCTCGCGATCGCCAAATGCCGCCATACTCAGCCTAAGCTTCGCTCTATGGCGAGCAACACACATGCCGATGATTGAAGTATAGGTCTATCAATCGTCGATGAAGCCCACGCATAAGACCTCCATCATCCGCGGACAGAAGCTGAAAGCCAGGCTTGCAACACTTCGGTCTTTATCAGCGTGCGGTTGCCTAGCTTCATTGACGACAACTTCCCCTCTTCTATGGCGCGCCAGAGTGTCGTTTGCTGCCCCCAAGCGCGCTCGCCGCCTCTCGGATCCCGTACGCAAGTTTCTCTGACGGCAACGCTACGATCGGCGGCGGCGCTGGTAGGGGAGGCCACGGCTCAGAGTTTTCCTCTTTCTTGAACGGACAAAGCCGAATCTCTTCCCAGAGGTCGACCGCCGCGCGCAGGTGCTGCGCCGTAGCGCTCACGCGCGCGTCGCTGTGCTTCATCTGCGCCCTTTGAACATCCGCCCATGCCTCTCATCGCGTTCGTCCTCCGCGATCATCGGAGAGCGCATGCCCGCCCGCTAGTTCGACATCCGCAAACATTGTTCGCGAACGACGTGGCGCAGTTCTCGGACAGAAGTGTCTTTCTCCCGACAACGCTCATTCAAGAGCGGGGGGGAAACCATGAAAGGCAAGACCACCAAGCGGGATGACCGCCGTCGAAAGCTGGCGACCGCTCTTATACTTGGCGCCATGGGCGCCGCCGCCGAACCGGCGCTCGCGCAGAGCCTTCAACAGATCAGCCATGAGCGCATTGAGTTCGATATCGCCGCGCAACCGCTCAGCAGCGCCCTGAGCGAGTTCGCGCGGCAAGCGCAGGTGAACGCGCTCTACTTCTCGGACGATCTGCGCCACCTCTCCTCCCCGCCGCTACGCGGCTCTTACACACGCCAACAAGCGCTCGATCTCTTGCTCGCGCGCTCCGGCTATAATGGCCGCATCAGCGGCGGCAATCTCGTGCTGGCGCAGGAACAGTCATCCCGCCCCCAGCAGGAGGGCGCCGCGACTAGCGGCGCTGAGACCGTCCCGCTAGGCGCGACGGAGGACGCGGAAGACGCGCCCGAGGAAATTGTCGTCACGGGCACGCGCATTCGCGGCGCAGCTCCTGTCGGCGCAAATCTCGTTACGATAGACCGCGAAGCGATTGAGGAGAGCGGCCGTTCCACCGTGCAGGACGTACTGGGTCTGGTCCCGCAAACCTTCACCGGTGGCACCTTTGAGACAACCCAACAAGGCGGTCCTGAGCATAACGCCAATCGCAGTTTCTCCTCCTCGATCAACTTGCGGGGACTGGGTCCAGGTTCGACGCTTTCGCTGGTCAATGGGCACCGCCTTGCGCCGGCAGGTCTCGGTCATTTCGTCGATGTATCAACTATCCCGCTCGCGGCCGTCGAACGCGTGGAAGTATTGGCCGATGGCGCCTCCGCCGCATACGGCAGCGACGCCGTGGGCGGCGTCGTCAACTTCATTCTTCGCGACGACTTCGAAGGCGCAGAAACAAGCCTTCGCCTCGGTTCAGACGGACGCGGCGATGTCTCTGAGCACGTCATCTCACATGTGGCAGGCTGGAGTTCCGAGCGCTTCTCGTTTGTCGCAGCTTACGAATATCGCGAGCGTACGGGCCTTGAGTGGAATGACCGAGACTTCGCCTCCGATTCCGATCTGACGCGCTTCGGCGGGCTCGACTATTCGCGACCGCAGGCCAACCCCGGCACGATCACCCGTATCGGCGTAACGCCCGTGACGCTTGCCATTCCGCGGGACCAGGACGGCACGTCGCTTGACGTGGGCGATCTGATCTCAGGACAGGTCAACCCGCAGAATGCAGTGGAGGGCCAATCACTACTGCCAGAGCAGATTTCGCACGGCCTTTTCCTCTCCGGCCGTTTCGAGATCACACCGCGCCTTGAGGTGTTCGCCAACGTATTGGCCGGTCAGCGCGACGCCGAGGCCTATCGCACGCAATCGTTCGCCACTATCCGCGTACCGGAGACGAACTATTATCGACAGTTGAACAATCTCTTTCCTGGGCAAGGTCTGCTCACCATCGCCTATTGGTTCGGCGACGACCTGGGGCCGATGCTGAGCCAGAGCGAGTCACGCGCAATCACTGCCGCCTACGGCATCGAGTATGATTTTGGCGGCGATTGGCGCCTCGAATTGGTCGGCGGCCACGCTGCGAGCGATGAATTCATCCGATTGGCCAACGCGTACGACCCGAGCTCTCCGGCCGTGGCCGCCGCACTAGCCAGCTCCAGCGCGGCCACAGCATTCAATCCGTTCGCCGACGGATCCAACACGCGGCAGAGTGTGCTTGCAGGCTTCAGGTCGACGACGGACACGCAGAGCGATGCGGACGTTTCGACATTCGCGCTGAAGGCCGACGGCCCGCTCTTCCAGCTTTGGGGTGGGCCTTTGCGCGCGGCCGTCGGCTACGAGCAACGACACGAACATTTCGAAATCGGCCGGGTGGACTATCGGTCCGCTGGCATCACGCAGTCAGATTATCAGCCTCCGCAGTCACGTCGCATCGATGCCTACTTCGTGGAAATGAACGCGCCGCTCATCGGGCCTGCCAACGACTTGCTTTTTGTGGATGCATTAACACTCTCGCTCTCGGCTCGCCGGGAGGACGCCAGCGATTACGGCGACGCCACCGTGCCGCGCATCGGTCTCACTTGGGATATTAATCCTGACCTGCGCCTCCGCGCCGCCTGGGGCGAATCCTTCCGGGGGCCGACCTTCAATCAGCTCGATCCTAGCGGCATCAATTCATTTGCCGTCGTCACCACCGCGCTCGATCCCCTCGCCGATGACGGGACGACGGGGGTGATGCTCTCCTCCGGCGGTGGCGACGATCTCCGACCAGAGAGCGCTGAAACCTGGAGTGTCGGTTTCGACTTCCGTCCTACATGGCTTGAGGGCTTTTCCTTCTCCGCGACCTATTTTGACATCGCCTACGCCGACCGTATCGACGACGGCGGCGCAACACCTCTCGCCATGCTGTTCGACTCGCTCACTTACGCGGACCGCGTCATCCGCGATCCAACACCGGAGCAAGTTGCGTACTACCTCTCGCTGCCGTTCGAAGTCAGCGGGGCCGTGCCAGCGGAAGGCATCGAGGTAATCATCGACACGCGTTTGCGCAATCTCGCGGCATGGAATGTGCGCGGTATCGACCTCTCCGCCGATTATAGCTTCGGGACATCGCTAGGCGACTTCACACTATTCGCCAGCGCCACGCAGCTGTTGGAGCACTCTTCCCAATCGACGGCCACAAGCCCCGTCATCTCTGACCTTAACAGCACCTTCAACCCGCTTGAGTGGCGGGTGCGGGGTGGCTTGACTTGGCGGCTCGACGATTGGAGCGGCGGTCTCAGCGTCAACTATCAAAATTCCTACCGCGATGCCTTCACCGCTGACGGCGAGATCGACAGCTACACCACCTGGGATCTTCAGTTAGCCCGGCGCCTTGGCGCTCGCGAAAATGGCGGTGAAACGCGGCTAGCTTTGAGCGTGCAGAACCTGTTCGGCGAAGATCCCCCATTCGCCAACAACCCGCTCGGCTTCGCGTTCGATCCCTCCAACGCGTCGCCGATCGGCCGGTTCGTTTCGCTGGAACTACGTCACGCATGGTGAACGCGTTCGGCCAGTGGATAGCGTTGACACTATCGCTCACGCTTGGTCTCTGGTCGGCAGACGTTCGGCCGACATATGCACAAGGCGTAGAGATCGATGATCTTTGGTCTTTGCGTGAGTTTGCCGCGTATCGCGCACCGATCGCCGTTTCACAAGACGGCTCGCGACTGGCTTTTGTTACTCGGACCCCCGACCTTCAACAGAACCGTTACAATCACGCAGTGTTCGTCATGAACGCGGCTGAAGCCGACAGTGCACGACCAATCGCGCATGCAGGAGGCATCGTTCTTGGCTCCATAAGGGGGCGCCGAAGCGGCGTTGCAATTGATCGCGTCGCTCTCTGGTCGCCTGGCGACGAGTGGATCGCCTATCTCGTAGGTGTTGATGCCTACGCCGAACTTTGGTGTGTGCGCCCGAATGGTCGGCAAGCGCATCGCGTGAGCACCGTAGCAGAGCATGTTGTCGAGTTCTCTTGGGCAAGCAACGGCGTTCTCATTTATAGCACAGCCATTTCCGCCCAGGCTATCGCTGCTCGGTTAGCCGACGCGGAGATGTATGGCTTTCGCGCCGACGGAACTTTCGAACCAATCTATGATGTCGCGCCACGAATAGATGATGCGAGCGCTACAGCAACTTGGGGCGTTGACGTCTCGGCAAGGCGACGCACACTGAGGGACGCGCCAGACGAGCCCACGCAGTCAAGTGATGCACGGATTGTCGCGTTTGACCCCCGCTTCGTAAGTGCAGAGTCCCCCGATCTCGTCCTAGAAACTGTCCACAATGGTGTCGTGCGCCGTTGCCTGCAGGCAGCTTGTCGAGGAGAGCTCCTCGCTGTTTGGTCCGCAGATGGAAACGTCGTCCTGTTTCAGCGCCAGACGGGCCATCATGGCGTCGATTCAGAGCTTGCTTCCTGGTCGCTCGAAAACGACGCCGTCCGCTCGATTCATCTGTCAGGCGCGCGGCTCAGCGGCTGCATCTATGATCGGATGTGGTTCTATTGCCTTGAGGACTCTCCAATTCAACCGCAGCGGCTCGTCCGCATCAGTGCGCGATCTGGCGCGCGCCAGACCCTTTGGGACCCCAATCCGCATTGGCGCAGACTGACGCTACCGCGTGTCGAGCGACTCGACACTACCAACTCAGGAGGTCAGGAATCGTTCGCGCACCTCGTGTATCCGCTAGGATATGTCGCCGACAGAGCCTATCCGCTGGTCGTTGTTCAGTATCGCTCACGAGGGTTCTTGCGAGGCGGCACCGGCGGTGAGCATCCAATCTTTCCTCTCTCCGCCCGAGGCTATTTTGTGCTCAGCGTCGACCGGCCCGAAGATTTCGCTCGCGCTCGCACTATGAGTACTGATGAGTTCTTGGTTGCGGCCGAACTCGACGGCTCAGAGGGCGCGATGAAAGCGGCCGCAATCGAGCATTTTATCGAACACCTGGAATCTCGGGGGATGATTGACCCCAATCGCGTCGGCATAACGGGAATGAGCGACGGCACCGAAACGCTGTTTTATATGCTGCTCAATTCGAGGCGTCGCTTCGCCGCTGCGGTAACGTCATCATCGCCACCGGACCCAAGCGCCTGGGCGCTGTTCTCCGCTGACTTTCGTTCAAGACGTAGACAGTCCGGTGCGATGTCGCCATGGAGCGAAACAGACGCGCGGTGGGTCGAATATTGGCGCCGACTTAGTCCGATCTATCGCATGGATAGAATGCGCACTCCGATACTGTTCAACCTTTCGGCAACCGAAACGCTTCCTGCGATGCAGCTAGTGGCTCGCCTCCAAGAGAATGGCACGCCACACGATTTGTACGTTTATCCCGGCGCCTATCACAACAAGTGGCGTCCGGCGCAGAATCGTGCGGCGCAGACGCGCGCGATCGCCTGGCTGGATCTTTGGCTCCGCGACCTCGATACGCCAGACGTTCGCGAACCCGATCGCGCCACCCGTTGGCGCGGCTTGCGGGACGCGGCGCGCTCAAATCGGGTCCCCTGATAGACCGTCCAACTTTGCTGGACGCGTCTCGCGTGCCGCTGCTTGCGCGGCTTCAACTCGACGAAGCCAAAGTTCGGCAGCGAGGCTCCGCATCAACTTTGCTTTCGTGAACCCGTCCATCACGTCCATCAGCGTGAACTGATCGACGGCCTCAGGAGACACAATTCCTCGCTCAACAAGTCGACCAGCAATCAGCACGTCTCGAGCGAACGGCAAGTTACGACGCAACATCTCCGCTACGAACCGTGTCGTCTCCCCTTTAGTTTGTCGTTTCAGAACGCATGCCGGAAGGCGATCGCCGAAGGCGGCGCGCGCAAGCGCTCTATCCTGCGCATGCGCGCTCATCAAGTAGGGTGCGGTCGCCAGGCACGCCTCTACCAGCGGCTGCGAAGTCAGGATTGGCGAATTTTGAAAAAGCGTCGTGAGAGGGGATGCCTGATGATAGTACGTCAAGTCAATTATTCGCCGGACACGCTCGGCGCGCGCCGGACTTTCGTGGACGGGGTTCCACGGATGCGCGCCCCACAGATCGGTAAGCAACGAAACGTCGCGGTCGTCCTGGCGCCAAACCATAGGGCTCTCCAGCTGCGCCAAAGCGTCGATCGGAAGACGCAGCACGCCGTGTCGTAGCGCTATCGCAATTCCATCCCAGACTGGGCGGCGTGCGAGCAACGCATTCTCGTACGCTACCTTCCACACATCCCGCGCTGACAGTCCGTCACGAACGGCGTCAGCGACCAAAACAGGGCGCGAGGACCGGTGAAACACTTGATCCCCGCCTTGTCCCGAGGTGAGCGGAGCACCGACGAAATCTGCCACTGCTGTCGCGAGACCTTCATCTGCAAAACCAAGCGCCGCCAGCGTTGGCTTGGCTTCTGGCTCATGCCGGAGAATGGTAGCATAGTCGGCCTCTTCGGGACGCACCTCACGCTCTATCAATTGAGCGCCGAACCAAGCCGCGGCCGCGCGTGCTTGGACGCGCTCATCGCTTTCGGCGTATGCGGAGAACTCATTGATCGCGACAACTTCGCTCAAACATTCCTTGTCTTCGGTCAGCAAAGAAAGTGCGATCGAAGAATCCAACCCGCCCGAGAGACGGTGAAGCGCACGAGGTAGAGCAGCCGCCCACGCACGTCCCACATGCAATCCTGCTGCCTTAACCGCCGCTACCGCGTCTGCGAACGCGCCGTAAGTCCACCTGCGACATTGGGTCGGCCGCCAAACGCATTCGATAGCAACGCCATCTTGGTTGAGCGACAACTCGCACCCGGCAAGCAACTCGCGGACACCATCAAGACCAGTGCGCTCTGCCACTAGCCTCACATCGATCAGGAACGCTCGGACGGTAGTGTCGTCGATTCTCGCATTTACTCCGCCCATAAAGAGATCGCGCAGGTGTGTGAATGCAATCGACAGCCCATTCACGCTCGTGTGAAAAATCGGACGCGCACCCATCGGATCACGCACGATCCGGAGCCTGTTAGCAAAGCGGTCATGTAGAACTGCGCCGTATGGCCCCCAATGCGAGCGGACCAGCTCTTGTCCGCTGCCGGATACGAATTCGAAGGCTTCAGGCTTTGTCATTCCGATCAACAAACGCGACGAACCCTCTTCAGCACGAGAGAACATACGACCGAGGATCACACCGAGTTCATCCGGCAAGATCACGGGAGCAACGTCGCGCGCGTCTGGCCTCATGATTGCGAGTACGCCCATTCGATCGATGATCGTTTCCCAGCCTTCTTCTACGGATACGCGTGAAGCCAATTCACGCGCGCGAGCGGCGAACCCTGGTCGCCCCGTTGGCCAGCGCATGCAGATTAGACGCGTGCTCATGTTCGCAAGATCACATCGAACGACGCGCAGTATTCGCTATCGTCGTTGAGGACCTGGCGCCCCGATTCCGCCCAGCAATGCGCCGCGAAGGGCTCCGCTTGCACTCCGAACTTGACCTCGCATGAGGCGCCTCGGGCCGACAGAAACCAAGCCAGCGCCATGGTATCGTAGAGACATACATAAGGTCGCGGCCAAAGGGGGCGCCACGCCTGGAACCGCTCCGACTCGATACGTGCCTTTTCATGATCGAGCGGCGCTTCTCTTCGACGTGCGGCGATTTCACGAAGCGCACTACACAAGCCGCCCGGCCTATCAACTGCTGGCATCGCCCACGTCAGCGCAGCAATGAACGCAACCGGCGGCGGGAGTGGCAACACCCGGCCTCCAGCGCCTAGCGTCGGCGGCGCTGCGCGAATGCGATCCGTCACCAATTCTTTCTCGAGGAGTTTTGCGCCCCATCGTAAGCCCTCGTCGCTGTGCGCGCCGATGGTTCGCTGGCCGGCATCAAGTTCCAAGGCGGATCGCGGAGCGGCAAAGTATCGATCTTTCGATAGATCGAGAAAGACGAGCAGATGACCACTGGAGCAAGCGTAGACATCGGGAGACAGAAAGAAGTTCATTGCGTGGATGGGCGCGGCGCAAGTGCGCCGCGCCGTCGCCGGCTAATGCCAGCTGTCCGGTTCCATGAGCGATTCATCGCGAGGATCGTAAACTTCGCCCTGCGTCAGCGCGCTCGCGGCGCCGAGGTCTATCACGTCGTCATGCATTTGCTCTTCTCGCATTGTCGTCTCCGTCGGTTGGCGTCTAGTCACTTGAATTGAACTGCGACGGCGCGGCCCAATCGCCGCGCCGTCACGTCCTCAGGCGCGGCTGTCCGGCTGCACGAGGGATTCATCCTTCGTGTCGAAGATCTCGCCGAGAGTTACTTCGCTAGCGGCGCCGAGATCCACGATCTCATCGTCATCGACGGTGGTTTTTGCTTCGCGCATCTTCGTCTCCGTTGTTTGCTCAGCATTGCTGGCATCGAGAGTGTGCGCTCATGAGCGGCGATTTGGCGGACTATATGGATAAAGATTTTGCAGGAAGTTTTCGCGAGAGGAACTCAGTCGCCATTGTCGGGAATAGCGCTCGCATGTGCGGCGCTTCTTATTTGTGCGCAGTGCGCGATCCGGCGACGGAAGTAGGTGCGCAAGGCGCCCGCGAGAGGCGCGCCGCCCTTCTCGCAAGCGGCGGCAATACGCGCGATCTCGCCAAAGGCGTCCTGCAGCACGTCCGGCTCAAACCGCAGCGCGGGCTGCAACCGGTCATCGGCGGCCCGAGCCGCTCGCCTTGCTTCGATGTTGGCGTTGGTATCGATGTGACGTGCGATCGCCAGATATGCTCCGGCGTAATCTCGCTCAGGGGCGATCGGAGCACTCAGTTCTGCGGGCGCGTAGCTTTCGAGCGCCCATTTCACCAATTGCTGGCGCCACACATAGAGATCGCGTAGCTCGCGTTCCGACCAGAACGCCACCTGATACATGCGTGACCTGTTGAGCTTCACGAGGCGCTCGGAGGCAAGAATGGCCAGAGCGTAACGTACAGGCGTTGCGCTCACGCCGAGTTGGGCAGCAAGTTTATCGATGTCGAGCCGCTGGTGTATCGCAAAACGGCCCGACAGGATCGCCTTCTTCATCTCCTGATAGACGCGTTCGCCAGGACGCAAATCAAGCGCCATCCCCGCCTCGCGGATCGTTCGCGGCGTAATGCGCTTTGAGCTGGACTTCGATGTCAGGCGTCAGAGCATCGACGTGAGGCTTCAACCCACGTTGCTCGCGCAGGTAATTGATCGGGTCCTGCCCTTCCCAGCCGCCGAGATTGGGACGGTGGATGCGATAGCCGATGAGCTGCTGGAGGTCTGTCGGGAAAGAAGCAGCGACCTCGCGCGGATAAGCCAGGAATTGATTTTCATATGTCTTGAGCCAGCCCAGGCAATAGCTGACGATGATGCCGGTGCGCGGCAGCGTCGTACGATTCTGCCCTGCACCATGCGTGAGTGAACCGAGGAATAGAAGCGCCGAGCCCGCCTTCATGGCGCCCGCCACGCTGTCGGCGGGATCGAGGCCGCGATCAAGCGCTGCGCGATGACTCCCTTTCCACAATCGCGTGGCGCCGTTCTCTTCCGTGAAGTCGCTCACCGCCCACATCACATTCAGCAGCCAATGCTTGCCGCCCGTTGGCCATGGCCACATCTCTTCGTCGCGATGCGGCGCTTGCGACCGCTCCTGGCCGTGCACGCGCACAGCTTGGGTCAGATTGAGCTGAATGCAATCGCAATTTGGCCTGAGCAATGCCTCGGCAATCGCCAGAATGTAGGGGTCCATCACGAGATCGCGGACGCTTGGCGCCTTTGAGAGAAGTCCGCCAACGCGCGTGGTCTTCCACCCGTAGAAATCGCCTTCGCACCTGGGCGTCGCTTCGAGCCAAGGTTCGAGCTCCTCCGCGAGCTTTCGACAGCGGCGTTCGTCGAGCAGGTTTTCAAGCACGACAAATCCGTCTTGCTCCAGGATCGATAAGTGATCTTGGTCCGCAGGCGGAAACGGCACGACGTTCGACGCTTTCATCATGATTTTTCTCCTTCACGCCGCTTGAGTGAGATCGCCGCCGAGAAATCGCGTGACCGGCGCCTTGATGCCGTTGGTTTGACGCACGCGCTTCAAGCCCTGCTGGTCAATTGCGGCGGCAAACGCGGTAAGGCGATCGCGTCCTACCCGGCGCGCCGGGCCTAATGGCTGCGCATCCCAAC
>CAZHWA010000037.1:0-10765 GCA_964536175.1 uncultured Terricaulis sp.
CCTTCGGCGCTTTTCCTCGGCGGCGCCGGAGAGCGGCCTTCGGGCGCCGCCGTATTCGCCGGCGTCGAGGGCTCGCGTCCGGTGCTGGTCGAAATCCAGGCGCTAGCGGCGCCAACCGCGTACGGCACGCCGCGCCGCGCCGTGGTCGGCTGGGATTCGGCGCGCCTGGCGATGATCCTCGCGGTGCTGGAGACGCGTTGCGGCCTCTCCTTCTCCGGGCGCGACGTCTATCTTTCCGTCGCCGGCGGCTTGCGTATCACCGAGCCCGCCGCCGATCTCGCCGTGGCCGCCGCGCTCATTTCTGCGCTCGCCGACGCGCCCTTGCCGAAACAATGCGTCGTATTTGGCGAGGTTGCTCTATCGGGCGAAGTCCGGGCCGCAGGACGCAGCGACCTTCGGCTTAAGGAAGCGGCCAAGCTCGGCTTCGAGCAGGCGCTGGCGCCGCCACAGAAGAAGAACGGCGGCGCCGGCGTCAAAGTGCGCCAGATCGCTCACATTGCCGAGCTCGGGGTAATGCTGGGCGCCAGCGACCGTTAAACGACCTTGACGCCCTGCAGGTGCATGCGACGCGTAAGTTCCGCATTCTGCTCGTCCGAGATCTGCGCGCGGAAGGCTGGAAATATGTCGTCTTCCTCTTCGCGCATGTGGTGTTCGATGGTTTCTCTGAACTCGCGCAGACGGACGAGCCAGGCAGGCTCGCTGGGTTTGATGTCGAAGGTGAGTTCCGAAAGGAACGTCTTCACTTCGAAGTGGTCGGAAAAGAGATGCTGCGCCTGCGCTTCGTTCACACGCCGCAGCGCCGGATAGATCACCATCTCTTCCTGCATCGCGTGCTTGGTCAGCGCATGATCGATCGCCGCCAGACCCGATTTTCGTTTGCCTGCTTCCTTCTCGCCGGTCTGCAACAGCGTGTCGAAGATCTTGAGCATGGCCTGATGCTCCAAGGTCAGCGCGTCGGCCCAGTCGCGTGTGCCGATGGCTTCGACCCCCTGCATCGCCAATTTGCGTGCGGGGTTGGCGAGCAGCGCGCCTGCGGCGAAGCCAAGACCAGCCGAGATGGCGATCTCGCCCATTCGATTGCGTTCCATACGAGTCCTCCCGAAGTTATGGAGATGTAACCCCGCCGCAGCCGCGCCGTTTCGCATCGGCAAGCAAATGGACAAAGATTTTGCAGGCCGCTCAGTTGGCGCGGCAATCCGGGCTCGCGCCGCCATTCTGACGCAGGAACCCGACATAATATTCAGCCATCTGGTTCGCCGCGCGCTGCGTTCGCTCGTCCGTCAGCAACGCGGCGACAGCCTCGGTCCAACCGCGCGCGCAATCTGACGCCGCGGCATCGCCAGTTACGCAGTCGACGAACGCGCCGTACGCCGCGCGCCAAGTTGCGAACTGTTCGCGATTCATCGGCGCGCCATGCCCCGGAACAGCGATCCTAAAGGGCGTGCTCCAAATCTCGTCCAACGCGGCGCGCCAGCGCTCCGGACATGCGGTCTCGAAGAAGGGCGCCGGCAAGGTGACGAGATCGCCGATCACAGCCACCCGGCTGCGCCGGTCGTACAGCCATACATCCGCGTCGGTGACGGCGCCGTCTGTCACGCGCACGTCGAAGCGCTTGCCGGCGATGCGCAAGGGCCCGCTGTGCGCGATAACGATGTCGGGCCGCAGAATGTCTGGACTTTCCATCGTCGCCAGGAAGAGCTCCACCTCCTCGCGCTGCACCTCCGTGATTTCATACCCGGCAAGCATGGCGCGCGCGCCATCCAGGCTGCGCACGAGAAATCCCCCCGGCGCCAGCACCCGGCCCACCGCGTCGCTGGCGTAGAGCTGAGCCGCCGGGTAGCGCGCCTTGAGGCGCCCATTGCCGCTGGAATGATCCAGATGCCAGTGGGTGTTGAGAAGTGCAGCGACCGGTCGCCTGCTGGTTTCGGCGAACGCCAGAATCGCGTCGCTGTGCCAAACATGGCGGCCGGTATCGACGACCACCAAACCGTCCGGCGCGTCGAACACCACGGTGGCGCCGTCCGGTCCCCGGCCAGGCTCGAAGCTGCCCGGCAGCAGGGTCACGCCCGGCGCGATTGCACGCGGCGACGGCGTTGTCGGGGCGGTCGCCTGGGCGACGGCAAGCAGCAGCGGCAGGATCATCGCGGCACATTCGGCTGCCCTCCCGCGCGGCGCTGCCGGCTTTCGACCGGCGCGCGGGCCGGCGCGACGTGCGCCGCCGCGTCACGGGCTTCCTTTCGCCCAACGGGGCGTCTATGCGGTTCGCAGCGGTTCCCGCCTTCGAGAACGCGAGGGCGCCGCGTACGGCCTGGGCCAGGCGAAGGCCTTTGATGGGGAGCGACGCTGATGGATCTCGGTCTCACCTGGTTCGATTTCGCCGCCCTGTTCGTGCTCGGCCTGTCCGGGGTGATGGCGTTCGCACGCGGCCTCATCCGGGAGATGTTCTCGGTCATCGCCTTCATTGGCGGGGCCATTGCCGGCTTCTATCTGGCAGAGCCGCTCCGCCCCCTTATAGAGCGCTTTACGCCTTTGTCCGGGGTTCTGGCCGCCATCGCCGCCGGCCTCCTGATCTTCCTCGTCGTCTTCATCGCCATCACACTGATCGTTTCGGTGATGGCCAAGCGGGCGCATCAGTCGACAGAAATCGGCTCGTTCGACCGCGCCGCCGGGCTGGCGTTCGGGGTCCTGCGCGGCGTGCTGGTGGTGGCGCTGCTCGTCCTTTTGGTGCGCAGGAGCGACGAAACCAACCCTGCCAACGTCGATCCGATGCAGGAATCCATTCGCTCGGCGCGAACGTTTCCTATCTATAACAGTGTTGCCTCGGTGCTGGAGGTGGTGTTGCCCCGGGCCGGTCAGCGCGCGCGTGATATGATCAATGGGCAGAGGGGCGAGTCGGCGCCAATCCCGCCGGCCGAACCCGACGCCCAGGCCCCGACGCCCTGAGGATTGCATGACTGTCGAGCGCCCCTCCCTCCACTTCCAAACGGCGCCGGCAGACCGCACCGATCGCTGGGAGCACGACGACAAACCGCGCGAGGAGTGCGGGGTGGTCGGCGTGTTCGGCTCGGAGGACGCCTCGGTCCTGACCGCCCTGGGTCTGCACGGCCTTCAGCACCGCGGCCAGGAAGGCTGCGGCATCGTCTCATTCGACGGCGAGCGGTTCTTCCATGAGCGCCACCTTGGCCTGGTCGGCGAGCACTTTTCCGGCCCGGATGTGCCCCGTCGCCTGCCCGGAACCAGCGCCATTGGCCATACCCGCTACGCCACCCAGGGCGGCACGCTTCTGCGCAACGTCCAGCCGCTGTTTGCCGATCTCGCGCTCGGCGGTTTCGCCGTCTGCCACAACGGCAATCTGACCAATTCGCGCCACCTGCGCGAGCGCCTGGTCGAGGAAGGCGCCATCTTCCAGTCCACCTCCGACACCGAATGCGTGCTGCAGCTGATCGCCCGCTCGCGCCGCAACAAGGTGGTCGACCGCTTCGTCGAAGCGCTGCACGACATCGAGGGCGCCTACGCGCTCATCGGCCTCACCAACAACATGCTGCTGGCCGCGCGCGATCCGTTGGGCATCCGCCCGCTCGTGCTCGGCGACCGTGACGGCGCGCCGATCCTGGCCTCGGAAACCTGCGCGCTTGACATCATCGGCGCCAAGTTCGTGCGCACGATCGAACCAGGCGAGGTTGTCGTCGTCACCCGCGCCCGCAACGGCGCCGTGCAAATCGACAGCCACTTCCCGTTCGGCAAGCGTAAGGCGCGGCCGTGTATTTTCGAGTTCGTCTATTTCGCCCGGCCCGATTCCATCGTTGACGGCCGCTCGGTCTATGACATTCGCAAGCGCATGGGCATGCGCCTGGCGCAAGAGACGGGCGTGGAAGCCGACGTCGTCGTGCCCGTGCCCGATTCCGGCGTGCCGGCCGCGCTGGGTTTCGCCCAGGAGAGCGGCCTGCCGTATGAACTCGGCATTATCCGCTCCCACTACGCCGGGCGCACCTTCATCCAACCTAAGCAGGAAATCCGTTCGCTCGGCGTGCGCCTGAAACACGCCGCCAACCGCGAGGTGTTGAAAGGAAAGCGCGTCATCCTCGTCGACGATTCCATCGTGCGCGGGACGACGTCGCAGAAGATCGTGCAGATGGTGCGCGAAGCCGGCGCCAAGGAGGTGCATTTCCGCAGCGCCTCCCCGCCGATCAAGCACCCCGATTTCTACGGCATCGACATGCCGACATTGGACCAGCTGATGGCTGCGCAGATGTCGGTGCCGCAAATGTGCAAGGCGCTCGGCGCGGACTCGCTCGCCTTCCTCTCCATCGACGGGCTCTATTGGGCGATGGGCGAAAAACAGCGCAACGGCGAGAATCCCCAATTCACCGACCACGCCTTCACCGGCGAGTATCCGACCCCGCTCATGGATCAGTCCAGCGACCGCGCCGGCCGCGACTACCAGCTCTCCCTGCTCGCCGAAGAAGCGGCGGAATAGGCACTCCGCCTCCGCTCCCCCTCGATAGGGGAGCTGTCGCGCGAAGTGCGACTGAGGGGATGAGACCCACCGGCCTTTGGGAGTCGCCTCAAGAGGCCATGCTTTCACCGTCAGTGCGCGCACCCCTCCCGCGCGCTTCGCGCGCTGCCCTCCCCATCGAGGGGAGGGCGGGACGCTCTCGCTCCTTCGACTCCGTTGCCCTATAGCCTCGCGCCATGAGCACTGAACAACGCATCGCCCTCGTCACCGGCGCCTCGCGCGGCATCGGCAAAGCCGTGGCGCTTGAGCTTGCGCGCCAGGGCTGGCGCGTGGTTGCGACCGCGCGTGCGCAAAAAGCGCTCGAACAGCTCGACGATCACATCCGCGAACTCGGCGGCGAAGCCACGCTCGTCCCGCTCGATTTGAAAGACGGCGCGGCGATCGATCAGCTCGGCGCGGCGCTCTACGAACGCTTCGGCAAGCTCGACGCCTTCGCCGCCTGCGCCGGCATCTTGGGCTCGCTCACGCCCACGCACCAAATCACGCCCGCCGTCATGGACGAGACCATGAGCGTGAACTACACCGCGAATTATCGTCTGATCCGCGCGCTGCATCCTTTGCTCAAAGCCTCCGACGCGGGCCGCGCCGTGTTCGTCACCTCCGGCGCCTCGCGCAACCTGCGCGCCTACTGGTCGCCCTATTCGGCTTCCAAAGCCGCGCTGGATGCGATGGTGACATGCTACGCGCGCGAACTCGAAATCACCCCCATCAAGGCCAACCTCTTCAATCCCGGCCCGGCGCGCACTTCGATGCGCGCCAAAGCTTTCCCCGGCGAAGATCCGATGACGCTGCCCACGCCGGAAGAGATCGCCCCGTCCATCGTGGAGATGCTGCAGCCGGGCTACGCTGAAAACGGCGCCTGGGTGCAATTCGAGCGCTGACCGCAGGGCTTTAACAACACCGATGAGCAAGGCTTCTACTACCTTTCACTTACTCCCCTATTCGCTTTCTCCCCTACTCGCTGAATGCCCTTCGACACCATCATCCTCGGCGCCGGCGCAGCGGGTCTTTATTGCGCGATGCATGCCGGCCGGCGCAGGCGGCGCATTCTCGTGTTGGAACATGACGAGGCGCCCGGCGCAAAAATCCTGATCTCCGGCGGGGGGCGCTGCAACTTCACCAATCTCAACGCTGGCGATCCTGCGCGCTATTTGAGCGCCAATCCGCACTTCGCGCGTTCAGCGCTCGCGCGTCACACGCCAGCTGACTTCATCGCGCTCGTCGAAGAGCACCGTATCGCCTATTACGAAAAGACGCTCGGCCAGCTTTTCTGCGAAGGCGCGCGCTCTTCGCAAAAGATCGTGCGCATGCTGCTCGACGAATGCGCGGCAGCCGGCGTCGAAGTGCGCAGGCAATGCGCCATCCAATCGGTCCGCCGCAACGAACGCTTCATCGTCGAGAGCAATCAAGGCGCGTTCGAAAGCGAAACGCTGGTGGTCGCGACAGGCGGCCTCTCCATCCCGAAACTCGGCGCGACGCCCTTCGCCTATCGGCTGGCCGAACAATTCGCCGTTCCCATCGTCGCCCCGCGCGCCGGTCTCGTCCCGCTTACCTTCAACGAAACCGATCTCGCCTGGATGCGCCCGCTCAGCGGCGTGTCGGCGGACGTGCGCGTCTCACTCGGCAACACCAGCTTCGGCGAAGCCGCGCTGTTCACGCACAAAGGCCTCTCCGGGCCGTCGATTCTGCAGATCTCCTCATACTGGACGCCGGGCGAAACCATCACCGTCGACTGGCTGCCGGACGTCGATGAGGACGTACTCATCCGCAAGAAGCGCGACCGCCCCAAGGTGCAGCTGAGGAACGTTCTCAGCGAACTTCTGCCCACGCGATTGGCGGGCGCTTTGCTCGCGCGCGTTCCCCTCCCCCTGGAGGGGGGAGGGGTTAGGGGCGTGGGTGAGCGACGAGCAGAGTCCACGAAGAACTCTGCTTCACCCCTCCCCCTGCCCCCTCCCCCTCTAGGGGAGGGGGATTCGGAGATCGGCGAGATGAAAGACGCTGCGCTTGCTGAGATCATCCGCCAACTAAAAGCCTTCCAGCTCACCCCGCACGGCACGGAAGGCTACGCCAAGGCCGAAGTCACGGTCGGCGGCATCGACACCGACGCGCTCTCACAGCAGAGCATGGAGGTGCGCGCCGTGCCCGGCCTCTTCTTCATCGGCGAAGCCGTCGACGTCACCGGCTGGCTCGGCGGTTACAATTTCCAATGGGCCTGGTCGAGCGGCTGGGCGGCAGGTCAGGCCTGCTGATGCAAGAAGCGCCTGGCCATCAGCGAAATCGGCAGACCGACCAGCACCGTGTGCGTGAGGATGGTTCCCCAGATCATCCACGGATACGCCTCGCCGCCCCCGCCGCGCACTTCGCTAAAGGAGCCTTGAAGCCGCGACAGGATTTCCGACGCGCCAGCAAAGCGCCCGGCGGCCGAAGCGGAAAGCGGCACGACGATGTAGTTCATCGCCACATAAAGGACGAGCCCGTACACCAAGCCCCACAGCAACGCGTGCTTCGTAAGCGCTGCAATGCGCGCAGCGGCCAGCACGTAAACAGCCGCCATGATCGTCGCGATCATGAAATGCGTGCCCAGGCCGAGCATAGCGGTTTCCATGCCGCCCGTGCGCGCGACTTCGCGTCCGACCCAGCCGGCGGCGACCGACTGCAGCACCTGCTCGGGCGAGAGCCCGTAGCTCAGCGGCCCGAACACGATGAATGCATAGAGGATGTCCAGCGTCCCGGCCGCCAGGGCGCCAAAGACTATGGCCTGTACGAGCTTCATTCCCCAGCCTTTCGCGCCTACTCATTGCGCACGGTGCGCCACCGGGCAGCTGCGATGCGACGAGGCGCAAACACAGGCGCGTGATCGATGACTGAGGTTTCCGCCACCCCATTCGGGCCTTCGCCGGACGGCCGCGCCGTAGAGCGCTACACGCTGAGCAACTCGCACGGGATCTCAGCCGACATCATGACTTATGGCGCCACCTTACTGGCGCTGCGCACGCCCGATCGCGGCGGACGCTTCGACAGCATCGTGCTCGGCTTCGATGCGCTCGACCCCTACCTTGCCGGCACGCCCTATTTCGGCGCTACGATCGGCCGTTACGCCAACCGCATCGCCGGCGCGCGTTTCAAGCTGGATGGCCACGAGTATCGCCTTGCCGCAAATGAAGGGCGCAGTCACCTGCATGGCGGGCAAATCGGCTTCGATAAGGTGCTTTGGGAACCGCGTGCATTTCGCACGCCGGACGCCGGCGGCGTTGCGCTGTCTTATCTCAGCCCGGACGGCGAGGAGGGCTATCCGGGCGCGCTGTCTGTCGAGGTGACGTATCGGCTGACGGCGGACGGCGTACTCGCCATCGACTATCGCGCGGCGACGACGAGACCGACGCCCCTCAACCTCACGCACCACTCCTACTTCAACCTGAGCGGCGATGCGCTACGCGAGATCGCCGCTCATACGCTCCGCATAGACGCGGACCAATTCACTCCGGTCGCGCCCGATCTCATTCCGACCGGCGAATTGCGCGGCGTGAGCGATACACCGTTCGATTTCCGCGCGACGAAGCTGATCGCCGCGCACATCGATCGCGACGACGATCAACTCCGGATCGCCGGCGGCTACGATCACAACTTCATATTGAACACATCTCGCGCCGGTCGGCTGGCGCATGCGGCAACGCTTTGCGATCCTGAGAGCGGTCGCCTGATGGAAGTTTGGACTACTGAGCCTGGACTGCAGTTCTACAGCGGCAACTTTCTCGACGGCTCGCTGATGGGCCGGCACGGTCCCTTCGCGCGCCGCGCCGGCCTGTGTCTGGAGCCCCAGCACTTTCCCAATTCGCCGAACGAACCGAGCTTTCCTTCGACGATCCTGCGTCCCGGAGAAACTTACGCCTCCCGCACCGAATTTCGCTTCAGCACCTGCTAGTTCTCGTTGTCCGCATAGGGGTTCTTCCCCGCCTTCACGATAAGGCGCACGGGCGCTGCGTGTAGATCGAACGCCTCGCGCAGCTCGTTGGTGAGATAGCGCTTATAGCTTTCCGGCATCTCCTCGGCGCGCGATGCGATCAGCACGAAGGTCGGCGGACGCGCCTTGATCTGGGCGATGTAGCGCGGCTTGATGCGCTTGCCGCGTACCGCGGGCGGGGGATGGCGGGCGATGGTCGCATGCAGCCAATCGTTGAGGTCGCGTGTCTTCACCCGCGCGATCCAATCGGCGTGCGCCTCTTCCACCGCCTTCATCAGCCGGTCGAGGCCGACGCCGGCTAGCGCCGCTACAGTGACGATGGGCGCGCCGCGCGCCTGCGGCAGACTTTCCTTCGCCCTCAGCTTTATTTCTTCGAAGTGTGCACGCGGCTCGGCGATCTTGTCCCATTTCGCCAGCACGAACACGAGTGCGCGCCCTTCACGGATGACGAGATCGGCGATAGCGAGATCCTGATGTTCGAACGCCTCCGCGGCATCCATCACCAGTAGGCAGACATCGGCGAAACGGATGGCGCGCAACGTCTCGGACACGGAAAGTTTTTCCAGCTTGGCCTGGACTTTCGCCTTCCTACGCATGCCGGCGGTATCGATCAGGCGATAGCGTTTGCCTTTCCATGCCCAATCGAGGGCGATTGAATCGCGCGTAATGCCAGCTTCCGGTCCGACCAACAGGCGATCCTCTCCGACCATGGCATTTACGAGCGTCGACTTGCCCGCATTGGGCCGGCCGATAATGGCAAGCTGGATCGGCCGTTCGCTCTGCGCGGCGGCTTTCCCATCGGATGGCGCAATGTGTCGCACAATGGCGGCGTACAGTTCGCCCAGGCCTTCGCCATGCTCGGCCGACAGCGGAATAGGTTCGCCGAACCCAAGGGCAAAGCCCTCATTGACGCCGGCGTCGCCGGCGCGTCCTTCCGCCTTGTTCGCCGCCAGCACGACGGGTTTGCCGGCGCGCCGCAACAGCTTTGCAAAACTCTCGTCCAGCGGCGTCACCCCGACGCGCGCATCGATCAGGAAGACAACGATATCGGCTTCTTGGATCGCCTTCTGGGTCTGCGCGCGCATGCGTGCTTCCAGCGAGGCGTCGGTCGCGTCCTCGAACCCGGACGTGTCGATCAAGGTGAAGTCGAGATCGCCCAGCCGGCCCGGCGCTTCGCGGCGGTCGCGTGTGACGCCGGGCGTGTCGTCAACGATGGCGAGCCTCCTGCCGGCCAGCCGATTGAACAGCGTGGATTTGCCGACATTGGGCCGCCCGACAATTGCGAGCTTGGTCATCAGCGATCAGAAATCAGAGACAGCGCTTATCCGTAGCAGGCGGCGGACGCGAATGTGAACGATTTCGCGTGCTGCCAGCGGATGTCCGACGCCTACTCGAACACAACCAGCCGCGCCTTATCGGTGACGATATATATGCGCCCGTTGGCGGAAACCGGCGGGATGAACACCGGATCGTCGACATCCGCCGTCGCTACGGTCTGCCCGTTCTCCGGGGACACGGCGATCACCTCGCCCAATGAATTCGCCAGCACGAGCCGGCCGCCGACCATGATTGGGCCCGTCCACGCCACGCGGCCCCGGCGGTCGTCCTCGTCCTCATAGCGCCGCAGCTGCTGCACCCAGTACACATTGCCGGTCGTGCGGTCGAACGCGGCCAGCTCACCGTCCACGCTTACGGCGTACAGGACATCGCCGGCGATCCAGGGCGTCTGCGTCGAGGCGAACGCACGCGCCCAGATGCGCTGACCGGTGCGCAGATCGATCGCCGCCAACACGCCCGAATGGCTCGCCGCAAACACAACGCCGTTATCGATGGCGGGGCGGCCGGCGATATCGTTGATCGCCGAGAGCGAAGTGAGCCGGCCGGTGCGCGAGAGCGAGTCGCTCCACAGACGCCGCCCGTTGGCGCTCACCAGGGCGACGACTTCGCCCGAGGCGAAGGGAGCCACGACCGTGTCGCTATCTACGCCGACGCTCGGGGCGGAGAGAATACGCGCCGGCTCCGCAATCGCCTGGTGATTCCACGCCACTTGCCCGGCGCCGGCGTCGAACGCGATCAGTTCGCTGTCGTTGGTGATGGCGTAGACGCGTCCGCCGATCACCGTCGGCGCCGAGTGAAACGGCGCGCCGGCTTCGGTGCGCCACACTTCATTACCGTTGGCGGCGTCGAGCGCCGCAATAAAGCCGAAGCCCGTAGTCACGAACACGCGCCCGCCCGATGCGGCGACACCGCCGCCGCGTGCAAAGCGATCGCGTGAGCTTCCGGAACGC
>CAZHWA010000038.1:0-10747 GCA_964536175.1 uncultured Terricaulis sp.
CAACATCAGAGTTATGATTGCACCTTGGCGGCTCCCCGCCGCCGCCTGCGCGCTTCCTCTCGCCGGCTGCGGCGATCGGCAGCCGGCCGAGCCGGCCGCGCCGCTGCCCACCGATCCGTCCGCGCAAGTGCGGGTCTATCTGCCGATGTCGCCCATGAGCCCGGATTGGATCGAGGTGGGCCGACAGCGCGATTGTCCGGTCGTCGGCGAGCGGACCAGCGAGCGATGCCCGTATGGGCGAGTCTTCTACAACCGGCACACAGTGACGCGCAGCGTGGACGGCAGCGTCGCCAACATCTGGACCCAGACCGATCACGGCGCGCCGCAGCTGTATGAGGCCGAAACCGATACCTCGGAAGTCACGATCCGATATACGCGGCAACGGGTGCTCTACCGGCTGCGCTGCGAGGACGAGACGTTCGCTATCATCGAGCGGCAGATCATGGGCGAAGACGACACCGTGGTTCATCGCGATCAGCCGCGGGAAATCTATCGTCAGCCGGCGCGCTGGAGCCCCGTCGCCATCCTGATGCCGATTGCGTGCGACGGCGGAACGCTTCAGCCCTGACGCCGCTGATAGATAACGTTCACAAGCAGCACCTGCGCGCCTTGTGCGCCGAGAACGCGATCCACCGCCTGCTGCATGAGCCGCGTCAGCGTTTCCGGATCGGGGGCCGTGCGGTCGCGATAGTATGTTGAGGCGTAGGTGGCGAGCGCGGTGCGCAATGCATCGCGGATGCGCGGACCGTTCAGCTGCGCGCGCCGCCGCAAGGCGGCGTCCGGGATGTCGAGCCCCATATCGACAACCATGGCGCCGCGCGATGCGTGACGCTGCAGCACGCCGGCCGACAAGGTCGGCATGGGCAGGAACGATTCGGCGCTGGTGAGCCGCTCCTGCCGGCTCGCCGGGGCCTGCTCGGGCGCGCTCGCCCCGGTTGGGCCCGCTGCGGCTGCGGCGCTTACGGAACACGCAAGAAGCAGGATCGCGAACGCGGCAATGCGCATGCGCCGAAGATCGGCGTGCGCGGTGAATGAAGCGTTAGCGCAGCGGCTGCGCCCGGTCGGGCGCCGGGACAGCGCGGAACATAGCCGCCAGGTCCACGGTCGAACGCCGCCCGAGGTCGGCGTAGTGCGCAGAAAGCCAGCGATCGGCCGCTGCGCGCCCGATGACGAAGAGCTGTTCGAAGAAGGCAAGGTCGGTATTGAGATCGACCCCGACGCGCAGCGGCGCCAGCGGCTGGCCCTCGCTGAGATTGTGCACCAGCATTTTGCGATAGCGCTCTTGAGGCAGCCTGTTCTCGTCCACCAGACGGGCGACGAACTCGATGGCGCGCAGCTCGCTGAGCAGGCTTGCGTTAAAGGTGATCTCATTGACGCGCGCGAGAATATCCGGCGCCGCGCGCGGCGTTCCGGGACGTTCGATCGGATTAATCTGGACGATGACGATGTCGCGCGTCTTCTCCACCTGGAACAATGGAAACAGGGCCGGATTGCCGACATAACCGCCGTCCCAGTACGGCGCGCCGTCGATCTCGACCGCCTGGAAGAGCTGCGGCAGGCAAGCCGAGGCCATGACGTGATCCGCAGTCAGTTCGGCGTTGCGAAAAATGCGAATGCGGCCGGTCTCGACGTTGGTTGCGCCGACAAACAGCTGGATCGCCCCGCAGGCGCGAACGCGTTCGAAATCGACCAGCTCCTCGAGCACTTCCTTGAGCGGGTTGATGTTGAGCGGGTTGAAATCGTAGGGCGAGGCAAAGCGCGAGGCGATGTCGGCCCAAAGCGCGAGGTAACTCTCCTGCGCCCAGCCGGGCTTAAAGGCGTTCAGGAACGCCATCATCGGCGTGCGGCGATAGGGGTTGGAATGGCCGGCGCGCGCCACGCCTTCCCAGAACCGGCGCAGTTCGCGGCGCGCGCCCTCGGCGCCGCCGTCCTGGAAGCCGTCGGCCAGCACAACGGCGCACATGGCGCCGGCTGACGACCCGGAAATCGCTGCGATCTCGATGCGTTCGTCTTCCAGCAGGCGGTCGAGCGCGCCCCACGTGTAGGCGCCGAGCGCACCACCGCCCTGTAAAGCCAGCGAAACGGCTTTGCGGCTCACTGCGCCGTCCAGCCGCCGTCGATGTTGAGCGCAGCGCCGTTGATCTGATCGGCGGCCGGCGTGGTGAGGAACAGCACAAGCCCGGCGACGTCTTCGGGTTTTACGAATTGCTTGGTCGGCTGGGCGGCCAACAATACGTCCTCGATCACCTGCTCGCGCGTCAGATTGCGCGCTTTCATCGTGTCCGGAATCTGGTTTTCCACCAGCGGCGTGAAGACATAGCCCGGCGAAATCGCGTTGCAGCGCACGTTGAACTGCGCGCCTTCCAGCGCGACGGTCTTGGTCAAGCCCAGAAGGCCGTGCTTGGCGGCGACGTAGGCGCTCTTGAACGGCGAGGCGACGTGCGCATGCGCCGACGCGATGTTGACGATGCGGCCGTACTTGCGCTGCTTCATCGATGGCATGGCGATGCGGATAGTGTGAAACGCTGCGGACAGATTGAGTGCGACGATCGCGTTCCACTTCTCCACCGGGAAGTCCTCGATCGGGGAGACGAACTGGATGCCGGCGTTGTTCACAAGCACATCGAGACGCCCGAAGGCGCCGACCGCGCTCTCCACAAGCCCGGCGGCGGCATGGGGGTTCATGAGATCGGCGCCGTCGTAACGCACGCCAACACCGGCCTCGCGCTCCAGGCCGGCGCGGATACGTTCGATTTCGGCGGCGTCGCCGAACCCGTTGAGCGTGACATCCATCCCTGCCTTGGCCAGGGCCGTGGCTATGGCGAGGCCGATGCCGCTGGTTGAGCCCGTCACCAGGGCGGCTTTGCGTTCGCTCATCTGCTTCCCTTTCGCTGCTCAGCTTGCGCCATTGGGCGGGAACCGCTAGCGCAGGCTCAAGTCAAGGCCGCATAGCGGCGCTGGGATATCGGATATGGATTTCGCGCCATCCATTTCTTCGTTTGTTGCGGGATTTCCGCATTTCATCATCCAACTCAGCGCGGCGCTCGGCCTCTTCGTCGTCTCGCTCATCGTCTACGTCATTCTGACGCCGCACAAGGAACTGGCGCTGATCCGGGCCGGCAATCCCTCCGCCGCGCTGGCTTTCGGCGGCGTGGTGGTCGGCCTCGCCATTCCACTGGGCGCCTGCCTCACCTACGCGCTGGGGTTGATGGACGTCCTGATCTGGGGCGTCGTCACACTGTTGCTGCAGATCCTCGCCTTTCGCTTTACCGACATTTTTCTGAAGGGCCTGCCTCGGCGCATCGCCGAGGGCGATGTCGCCGCGGCCGTCTTTCTCATGAGCGTCAAGATCGCCTTGGCGCTCATTATTGCCGGCGCCATCGGCGATCCCAATATGTCTCTGATGCGCACAGGTTGAGGTTGTGATCCGACTGATCCCGGACTGGCTTCTCTACATCATCGTCATCGCGGCGGTGGTGTTTGTGCTGTTCCGGATCGACGACCGCGCAAATGCGCCGGAAGCGCTGCCGGAATCGCCTGAGGTAGGGGCATTCCTGCCGCCGCCCTCAATCTACGATCCCGAAGTCCTGGTTGAAGTCGGTCCGGTATCGTCCGGCCTCGGCAGCGCGTTCGCCATATCTGAAGAAGGCTGGTGGCTCACCGCGCGCCATGTGGTCGATGCGTGCGAGCGCGTTGGACTGATCGTGTCGCGCGGTGCGGCAACGCCCGTGGACGTGGTCAAGCCGGCGCTGTTTGCCGATCTGGCTTTGTTGAAGACCGAGCGCGCGCCGGCCGCGTTGGCGCTCGACACCTCGGAACGCCGCTTTCAGGTGGGTCAGCGCGCCTATCATGTTGGATTTCCGCAAGGCCGCCCGGGCGAGGCCTATTCGCGCCTGATCGGACGGGAGACGCTGGTCGCGCGCGGACGCTACGAAACCGAAGAGCCGGTACTGGCATGGGCCGAACTCGGCCGCACGTCGGGCATAGGCGGCTCGCTTGCGGGCATCAGCGGCGGGCCGGCGCTCGCCGCGAACGGGCACGTGATTGGCGTCACGGTCGCGGAATCGGCGCGCCGCGGCCGGCTCTACACCGCAGCGCCATCCTCCATTCTAAGGCTGCTG
The DNA here is from genome assembly GCA_964536175.1 of uncultured Terricaulis sp. Classification (GTDB taxonomy): domain Bacteria; phylum Pseudomonadota; class Alphaproteobacteria; order Caulobacterales; family Aquidulcibacteraceae; genus Vitreimonas. The sequence continues at coordinate 4,122 of CAZHWA010000038.1, forward strand.
CGCGTTGAGCAGGTCGAGGCGCAGGGCCGGCCGACCGCGCGCATGTCACCCGACGATTACGGCCAGCAGGCCGACGATCTGCGTCGCAGTCTGGCTGTCGCACAGGTGGTGTGCGTCGCCCCCGGCGACATGCCGCGCCGGCGATGAGCCCTCCGTTTGCAGACCGTCTGATCGAAAACGTGCGTCGCAAGGCGACGCCGTTGTGCGTTGGCGTCGACCCCTTCCCCGACAAGATACCGGCGTTGTTCGGCGATGCGCGCGAGGAAGTTGGCGCTGTTGAGCGCTTCTGCGAGGCGGTGGTGAGCGTCGCTGCGCAGCATGCGGGCGTACTGAAGCCGCAGCTCGGCTTGTTCGAGCCGTTCGGTCCGGATGGACTGCGCGTCGCGCATGAAGTCGTAACGGAGGGGCGCACCGTCGGCATGGCGGTGATCCTCGACGCCAAGCGCGGCGACATCGGCACCACAGCGGATGGATATGCGCGCGCGTGTCTGGGGCCGGCGCCTGGACTCGACGCCGATTGCGTGACCGTGAATCCCTATCTCGGCCTCGACTCGCTCGAGCCGTTCATCGCGTTGGCGGAGCGGCAGCGCAAAGGCGTCGCCGTTTTGGTGCGGACGTCGAACCCTGGCGCGCGCGATCTGCAGGATCTTGATGTGCAGGGTGCGCCGGTGTGGCGACGCACGGCGGAGATGATCGCCCCGCACGGCGCGCGGCTGCGCGGCGCGTGCGGCTGGTCCGGCCTCATGGCTGTGGCCGGCGCCACCTATCCCGAAGAGGCGCGCACGTTGCGAGAGGTGCTGCCGGACACGTTGTTTCTGGTTCCCGGCTATGGCGCACAGGGCGCGAGCGCGGCTGACGCCGTGGCCGGCTTCATTACAACTGCGCATGGGCGCGAAGGCGGCGTGGTGAACTCCTCGCGCGCCCTCATCTATCCACAGGCCGCGCAAGCTGCGAAAAACATGGTAGAATGGCGCGCCGCCATTGGCGATGCGATGGCCGCGGCGGCGGCGGAATTGCGCACCGCCTGCACGCCCTGACGGGCGACAAGCGCGCCGAACTTCGCTAACGAGTCACCCAGGACGCAACGGCCTGGCCGTCGGCCGAGGGAGATCACGATGCGCGCAACTTTCGCATTGGCATGGCTCGCCGCTCTGTTGCTGTTTGCAGCGCCGCCGGCCTTCGCCGACGGGCCAGGCGATGCCGGACCGGATCGGGCCGCCGCGCCGGTGCAAGCGGCGCCCGTTGCGCCGGCGGCCGGTTCGGCCGCGCCGGAAGGACGCGCTGGAATCATTCCGCTCGATGCGGCCGGCGCAACGCTTAATGTGCCGGATGGCTATCGCTTCTATTCCGCCGAGGAAGCGTACGCGCACATGCAGCGCAACAACGCCACAGCGCCGGGTGGGACGGTGCTCGGCTTGCTCGCGCGCGCCGGCGACGACATCCGCCAGGATGGAACCTGGGCCACTGTCATCAGCTATGACGCCATCGGTTATGTGCAGCCCGAAACCGCCGCCGGCTTGAGCGACGCCAACTTCGAAGCCGACGTGCGCGCCGCGCGGACCGCGCAAAACCGGGTGTTCGAAGGATTCATCGCACAACCCGCATTCGACGCCTCGGCGCCCGCGCTGGTCTGGGCCGAGCGGTCGGCCGCGCCAGGGGCCGGCGGCAAGGATTTGCGCTACGAGCAGAAGGTGCTCGGCCGTCATGGCGTCGCGGGGCTTACCTCGCTTGGCAGCGCCGACCAGTTCGACGACATCACCGCCGCCGCCGCCGAGCTGCGCGGCATGTTGACCTTCAGCGATGGTCAACGTCACGCCGATTTCCAGCCGGCGTCCGATCAGGTCTCGGCCTATTCGGTCCCCGGCCTGGTGACCGGCGTGCCCAACGCCCAGCCGCAAGCCGCCGCCGATATGGCCGCGAGCGAAACTGGACAGACCAGTTTCGGCGGCTTGGCCGGCTGGTTTCCGTGGGTTGCGCTCGGCGTCATCGTGCTGGCGATCGCCGGTTACCTAATGATGCGGCGCCGGCGCGAACCGGAAGAAGCCTGATCGCTAGAGCGTAAACACGGCGCCGTCGCGCAGCACTACGGCTACGCGCTCCAGAGCGCGCCCGTTGCACGGGCCGCCGGCGCATGCGCCCTGCTCAAGCGTGTAGCTGGCGCCGTGCGCCGCACACACAAGAAAGCGGCCCTCCTGGACGACGATGCGCCCATCGGCGCGCTGCAGCGGGTAATTCGCGTGGGTGCAGCGATTGCGAAAGCAGGCGATTGTCGCGCCGCGCCGGGTGAGGATCAGCGACACGCGCGCCTCGCCATCGCCGGCATACACAACTATCGCCCCGGGGTCGGGGAGTTGATCGAGCCGCGCCAGCATGCTGCCGGACGGCGCCGCCGCACTCATGCGCGCTCCGCTTTGAACGGGCGCGAGAGCAGCGTGAAGATAGCTTCGTCGATCGAGAGACGCCCCGCCACAATATCGTTGACGGCGCTGCTGATCGGCATTTCGACGCTATGCTTGTGCGCCAGCGCTACAACAGCGGGGGCGCTCTCAACGCCCTCCGCTACCGAACGCCGCTCGGCCAGGATTTCCTTCAACGCACGCCCCTCGCCGAGCGCCGCGCCCAGCGAGGTGTTGCGCGAGGTCATCGAGCAGCACGTCAAAACCAGATCGCCAAGGCCGCAAAGGCCGGAAAGGGTTTCCGCTTTAGCGCCCATGGCCAGACCCAGGCGCGTCAGCTCGGCAAAGCCACGCGTGATCAGTGCGGCGCGCGCGCCGTCGCCGAGCCTGCGTCCCTCGGCGACGCCGCAGCCGACTGCGATCACGTTCTTCACCGCACCGCCGATCTCGGCGCCGATCAGGTCGTCGGCGACATACGGGCGGAAGGTCGGCAGGCCGACGGTGGCGACGATGCGCTGCGCCAAGTCCGGATCGGGGCTGGCGACCGTCGTCGCGGTCGGCAAACCGCGAGCCACGTCCTTGGCGAAGCCGGGGCCGGAGAGCACCGCCGGCGCGGCGTCCGGGATCTCGTCGGCCAACACGTCCGTCATCAAGGCTAACGAATCCCGCTCCACGCCCTTGGCGCAAAGAACGACGGGCGCGCCGGACGCGAGGTGTGGGCGAATGCTGCGCAACACGCCGCGCATGTGCTGGGCCGGCGAGGCCGCCAGGATCAGCTCGGCCTCGGCAGCGTCTGCGAGCTCGGCGGTGGCGCGAATGACCGGATTGAGACGGACGCCAGGCAGGAACAGCAGGTTCTCGCCACCGGCATTTATCCCCTCGACCACCTCTTGTTCGCGGGCCCAGATCGTTACGGCGCGCTTTGCGGCCGCGGCCACTTGCCCTAGAGCTGTCCCCCAGGCCCCGCCGCCAAGGACCGCGACCGACTCGAATGGGCGGGTCATAGCCCTGAATCCTTCATTGATCGTTCAGTCAAAACCGGATAGCCTGTGAGGATGGACGAGAAAGCCAACACACGCGACCGCATCCTTCAAGCGGCTATGGCTCGGATCAAGCACTACGGCTACGCCAAGACCACCATGGCCGAGATCGCGTCCGATTGCGATATGTCGCCCGGCAACATCTATCGCTTCTTCGAAGCCAAGATCGATATCGCTGAAGCGATGGCGCGCAAGCACTACGCCGAAATGCAGGCCGAGTTGGCCGCCATCGGCCGCAAGAAAGACTGGCCTGTCGACAAACGCATCAAGGAGGTGTTCGCCAAGCGCATGCGCACGAACTTCGAGATGTTCGAGCAAAGCGCGAAAATCCTTGAAGTTGCTGAAGTTCTTGCCCGCGATCGGCCGTTGTTCATGAACGAACTGATCGCCCAGGAACGCGTCGGACTCACGGCGCTGATCCAGGAAGGCGTCGATCGCGGGCTGTTCGAAACGGACGATCCGGAGATCGCTGCGGAGATGATGCAGGCCGCAACCATCAAGTTCTCGCTGCCGCAGCTGTTTTCGCAGCTGACGCTGCCGAAACTCGAGCGCGAATTCGATGGGGTGATGTCCCTGCTCCTGAAAGGCCTCTACGCGCGCAAGGCCCAGAGCGCTCCGGCCAATCCGAAAGCCGCTGCCGTAGCGGAGGCTACATAAAACGACGCGCGGCCTGAACAAAAATCGTTTTATTCATTGATCAGCGCCGCGAGCTGACGTAGGTAAGCTTCCGTCAGGCTCGGAGTTCACCAATGACCCAATCCCGCCCCTCATCGACACTGATCGCCGTCTTCGTTCTCGCCGCCGCTGCCCTGGTCACAGCGGCCATGTCCCCCGTCCTTCATGCGGCCGCTGCGGTGGTCGCCTAGCTCAATCGGCTGCAGCCCTCCCAGGCGAGCCGCACTCGGAGGCGCGAAGCTTTGCTTCGCGCCTTTTCCTTGCGGAAACGGGCAGAAACTAACAGAGACAGTCATTACTGCATAGCTGTGCTGGCAAATCATACCTACTGAACAAGTATCAAAGGGTCCATTTACATTGTGCGCGAAGATTTACGCGCAACACCGAACCGCTGGAGAGGAAATATACCTATGTCAGCCCATGACCTGCCTGCCACCGCCAAGGCCCTCGCCGTGGTGGTCGCTCTTGCACTGGTCGCGACCGCGCTGGCGCCTGTGTTTGTCACGGCCGCGCGGATCGTGGCCTAAGCCTTGACGCCCTTGCGCCCCGGCCGATGGCTGGGGCGCAAGCGGGCGGCGTCTTCGTCCAACGGCCACCGGGGACGGGCCGCAACGGACAGATCGTCACTGAATCCAAGCCGCAATCGTTCCGCCCCGGCCAGAGCAATCATCACCGCATTGTCGGTGCACCAGCGCAGCGGCGGAGCGATGAAGTCGTAGTTGCGCGTCTGCGCCAATGCCGAAAGCCGGCTGCGTATAGCCTGATTTGCGGCGACGCCGCCGGCGGCCACTAGGCGCCCTTTCGCCCCCCACATGGGATCGAACATCGCCATCGCGTTGCGCGTACGGTCCTCGACGATATCGAGCACGGCGGCCTGGAAACTGGCGCAGAGATCGGCCCTGTCCTGCTGAGACAGATCGCCCATCCGTTCTACTTCGCGGACGCACGCGGTCTTCAGGCCGGCAAAGGAGAAGTCGCAGCCTTCGCGCCCAAGCAGCGGCCGCGGCAACGAAAACCGCGTGGAATCGCCGGTTCTCGCCAAGCGCTCGACCAGCGGCCCGCCCGGAAAGCCAAGATTCAAAAGCTTGGCCAGCTTATCGAAGGCCTCGCCCAGCGCATCGTCGACCGTCGAGCCGAGGCGCCGGTACACGCCGACGTCGAGCACGGCGATGAATTGGCAGTGACCGCCCGACACCAGCAGCAAAAGATACGGAAACGTCGCGCCGCCTTCGGTCAAACGCGGACTCAAGGCGTGGCCTTCGAGGTGATTGACGGCGATCAGCGGCTTGTCGTGCGCCAGAGCGATCGCCTTGCCGGCGAGCAGCCCCACCATCACGCCCCCGATCAGGCCGGGCCCTGCGGTGGCGGCGACGCCGTCGAGATCGGAATACTCAAGGTCCGCATCGCGCATCGCTGCGGCGATGGCCGCATCCAGCCCTTCGACATGCGCGCGCGCGGCAATTTCCGGGACCACCCCCTTGTATGGCGCGTGCTGCGCCGCCTGCCCGAGCACAATGTCGGACAGGACGCAGGGCCTCCCCTGCTCGAGACGCACGACAGCGGCGGCGGTTTCGTCGCAGCTCGTTTCAATGCCAAGGACGGTGAGCGGCTTCATGGGTAAGGCAATATGGCAATAAGGCAGCACGGCAATAAGGGACATCGCTGCGCATATTGCCCTATTGCCTTATTGCCCTCCTGGCCTCAGCCCAACCGGCAAGAATTGCGATGACGTTGTCTCTTTTTCGTATCGGCGCGCGCGGGTCGAAACTGTCCATGGCGCAGACCGAGCAGGTGCGCGACGCAGTGGCGGCGAAGCTCGGCCTGGAAACGGCCGCACTCGAGATTGTGCCGATCACGACGACAGGCGACACGATCCAGGACCGCCGCCTGATTGAGGCCGGCGGCAAGGGGCTTTTCACAAAAGAGCTGGACGAGGCGCTGCTGGCGCGGCGTATCGATCTTGCCGTGCATTCGCTGAAGGATCTGCCGACGCGCCTGCCAGACGGGATCGTGCTGGCGTGCGTGCCGCAACGCGAAGACCCGCGCGACGCGTTCGTCAGTTTGCGAGCGAGGACGCTGATGGAACTGGAGGCCGGCGCCAATGTGGGCACAGCGAGCCTTCGCCGGCAGGCGCAGGCTTTGTTCGCCCGCCCCGATCTCGGCGTGGTGACGCTGCGCGGCAATGTCGACACGCGGCTGCGCAAACTCGAGGCTGGCGAAGCCGATGCGACTTTTCTGGCGCTGGCCGGCCTCAAGCGGCTCGGATTGCAGGATCGCGCCGCAAGCATTGTCGATCCGCATGAGATGACCCCGGCGGCGTGTCAGGGCGCGCTGGCCATTACGGCGCGGACTGAGGATACGCGAACCCGCGCTGCGCTTGGCGTCTGCGAGGATGCGAGCGCGCGGATGGAGACAGAGACCGAGCGCGCTTTTCTCGAAGCGCTCGACGGCTCCTGCCGCACGGCGATCGGCGCGCTTGCGCGCGTTTCGGACGCACAGCTCTCTTTCATTGGCG
>CAZHWA010000039.1:0-10688 GCA_964536175.1 uncultured Terricaulis sp.
CGCCGGCATCGCGGCTGGTCTCCGCGAAGACGACAAAACGCTGCCGGTCACGCGACCAGCCGGACAGCACCGCGTAGCCATCCTGGAAAAAAGCGCGCGCACGGTCGGCGATGGCGGCCAGTTCGCTGTCGAAGAAGCGCTGCTGCGGCAGATCTTCGAGCCAGGATACGCCCACGACGCGGTTTGTCCGCGGCTCCATGATGGGTCCGCCGATATCGTAGCGATCGTGTTCAGCCAGGACCTCCACCTCGCCGGCGCGCGAAATGGCGATCATCCGGTCGCGGTCATCGCCTGAGCGGCGGCCAACGGCCACAACACGCCCGTCCGCGAGCAGACCGCTCAGACCGATCGGTTCGAGGCCGATATCGGACACCCCTTCGAGCACCAGGCGCGACTCGGAGCCGTCGTAGATGTAGAGGCGCCAGGCGTTCGTCTCGTCCTCGGAATCCAGCCGCGCCAACACCGTACCCTGGTCGTCGAATACGACATCGACGGTATCCTGAAGCAGCGACTGAATCCGGCGCGCGCTCCCGTTCTCGAGGTTCACGCGATAGATGGACAGGCGCCCGCTATCGTCGCGCGAGACGCCATAGGCCATGCCAGGCTCATTCGGAATCGGGCGTGACGCCCCGATCTCGAGGTCGCGCTGGCGCTGATTTGAAAGCGTGAAGGAGACGGCGCGGCCGATCTCGGCGCGCCGGGAGGCGCGGTAGCGCAAAGCGCCGCTGACAGCCATCACCGCGTGGCCGTCGTCCGGCCAACCCACGCCGCGCAGCGTAATCGCCCCTGGGGTGCCGTAATTATGCTCGGTCTGGCCGGTGTTGAGGTTGATGACTTGGAACGCTGTCGCATTGCCCTGCGAGACAATTACCGCAAGGCGTTCTCCGCTCGGAGAAATGGCGACGCCGCCCACGGCCGGAAGTTGCCCATAGGCCTCCACGGGCGGCGGCGCCTGCGCGTGCGAAAGCGAAGCCGAAGCTGCGAGGAAAACACCGCCCAGCGCAAATGCCGCGGCGACAGAACGAATGCCCATGAGGACCCCCAAAACGTCGAGCCAGCTTAGGGAAGCTGATACAGGAGAATCAAGCGCCCCGCGCCGCCAAGCGCAGCCGGGCGGTGCGCATTCGGGCCGCCCTCAGGCCGAGGCCGGCGCTTCCACGTCGAGCGCGTAGCCCGCGCTCCGCACGGTGCGGATCGGGTCGGATTCGGAGCCTTCGATCAATGCCTTGCGCAGGCGGCCGATATGCACATCCACGGTACGGGCTTCGACATAAATATCCGACCCCCACACCGCATCGAGCAATTGCTCGCGGCTGAAGACGCGGCCGGGATGCTGCATGAGATGGTCGAGGATTCGGAACTCGGTCGGCCCGAGATGCACCTCGCGGACGCCGCGCTTTACACGGTGGGCGACCCGATCGATGACAATATCCCCACACCGCACCTGGTCCTGGGCCAGAGCCGGTCGAATGCGACGCATCACCGCCCGCAGGCGCGCCAACAGCTCGTTCATCGAGAACGGCTTGGTCACGTAGTCGTCAGCGCCCACATCGAGACCGCGAATCCGATCACCCTCTTCGGTCCGCGCCGTGAGCATGACGATCGGCGTGTTGCGGGTCTGCTGGCGCGCGCGCAGGCGGCGACAGACCTCGATCCCTGACGCCTTTGGCAACATCCAGTCGAGGATCACGAGGTCCGGCGGGTTCTCCTGCGCCAGCATCAGCGCCTCTTCACCGTCCATCGCGGTTGTGACGCGATATCCGTTTTTTTCCAGATGATACTTGAGCAATTGGGCGAGCGCGTCCTCGTCCTCGACCACTAAGACATGTATGGGCGCGGCCATCGCCTAGTCCGACTCCGGTTCCACCCTGGGACGTTCCGCGGCGATTTCTTCGCCCGTGACCAGGAAGTGGATGTATTCGGCGATGTTGGTGCCGTGGTCGCCGACGCGTTCGAGATTCTTGGCGATGAAGAGCAAGTGCGCGCAGGAACTGATCGTGCGCGGGTCTTCGATCATGTAGGTGAGCAATTCGCGGAACAGCGAATTGTAGTGCGCATCGATATTGTCGTCATTGTTCCAGACCTCGATCGCGGCATCGATGTCCTTGTTAGCGTAGGCGTCGAGCACTTGCTTCAGGTGGGCCGCTGCGATCTTGCCCATCCGTTCTATGCTGCGAGTCAGCTGCACCGGCTCGGCTTGATTGAGGATCAGCGTTCGCTTGGCGATGTTCTTGGCGAGATCGCCAACGCGCTCGAGTTCGGTGGCGATGCGCCATGCCGTCAGCACAACGCGCAAATCGCTGGCCATTGGCTGGCGCAAGGCAAATAGCTTGATCGCGCGCCTCTCGACTTCTCGTTGCGCCGCGTCGATCTTTTGATCGCGCTGGATCACGGCCTGGGCCAAGTCGGTATCGCGGCGCGCCACGGCCAGCAGGCTGTCGTTGACCGCCGCTTCGGCCAGCCCGCCCATGCGCGCGACCTCCTGGGTCAGCGCGTCCAGCTCTTCGGTGAAGGCTCTGACGGTGTGTTCGGCCATGTTCGCTTTCACAACGGCGCGGCCGCCCATCAGCCGAACCGACCAGTAATATAATCCTGCGTGCGAGAGTCGCGAGGGTTGGTGAAGATTTCTTCCGTTGCGCCCGTCTCAACCAGCCGGCCGAGGTGAAAGAAGGCCGTTCTCTGCGACACGCGCGCGGCCTGCGCCATCGAGTGCGTTACGATGACAATGCAGTAGTTTTGCCGGAGTTCGTCGATCAACTCCTCGATCTTCGCGGTGGCGATGGGGTCGAGCGCCGAACACGGCTCGTCCATCAGTATCACGTCAGGATTGACGGCGACCGTGCGGGCGATGACCAAGCGCTGCTGCTGGCCGCCGGAAAGGCTGGTGCCGGGCTGGGCAAGGCGATCTTTGACCTCCTCCCAAAGCCCGGCGCGGCGCAGCGATTGCTCGACAACGGCGTCCATATCGGCCTTTCTTCTGGCCATCCCGTGGATGCGCGGCCCGTAGGCGACGTTGTCGTAAATCGACTTGGGAAACGGGTTGGGCTTCTGGAACACCATGCCGACCCGCGTCCGCAGCACGACCGGATCGACATTCTTGGCGTAGGCGTCCTTGCCTTCGATCTGGATCGAGCCGGTGACACGGGCGCCCTCGATCGTGTCGTTCATGCGATTGAAGCACCGCAGGAACGTGGTCTTGCCACAGCCCGATGGGCCGATGAACGCGGTGACGGCTCGGTCGGGGATATCGAGCGAGACGTCGTGCAACGCCTGCTTGTCGCCATAAAATACGTTGACGTCGCGCGCGCTGATCTTGGTGTCGCCGCCAGCGATCGTGCCGGCGTCGGCGCGCAAGGTGGGCGTCGTCATGGACATGGGCGCTGCAATTCTATCCGCGCTTGCAGGTGCAAACTCCATCCCGGCCCCCTTGTCGCGAGCGCACGCGCGCCGCGATGCGCCCGTTCTTCACCGCGTCCGGCTCTAAACGAGTTTCGTGACACTGATGTGAAACTGGCTGTTGCGCTGCATCAATCCTCCCCCGCCGATTCCAGATAGGCGGCGAAAGCAGTCCCGCGGTCAGGCTCGCATTCGACCAGAAGTCCGCCGCGATGGCGGTTGAGGATATGCTTGACGATCGCGAGCCCGAGGCCCGTCCCGCCCCGGTCCTGCCCTTGTTCGCGCTCGACCCGGAAGAACCGCTCGCCAAGGCGCGGCAAATAACGCCGCGGCACACCCGGACCGGAATCTTCAACTCGGACATAGGCATAGGAGCGATTGGCGAGGGTCGCGGGCGTCGCCAGCGCGATCCGCGACGCGTTCTGCCAGCGTCGGCCGGCTCTTGCGATAACCTCCTCGCGATCTCCCGATGCGCCGATTTCGATGCGTACTTCGCCACCCTCGGGACTGTATTTGACGGCGTTGTCGATGAGATTCTGGATCACTTGGGCGAGTTGGAAGCGTTCGCCCACCACCAGTACCGGCGCATGCGGCGCCTCCACCACTAGTCGCACACTCCGTTCGGCGGCGACGCCGTTCAACGAGTCGACCACTTCGCGTGCGACATCGGCCAGATCCGCGCGATCGGACGGGGGCACGTGCTCATCCATCTCAATGCGGGACAAGGAGAGAAGGTCGTCGACGAGGCGGCGCATGCGTTCTGCCTGCACCTGCATCATGTGCAGAAAGCGATCGCGCTCGGCCGCATTCTCGCGCGCCGGTCCGGCCAGCGTTTCTATCAAGAGCGTCAACGAGGCGAGAGGGGTGCGCAATTCGTGGCTCGCATTGGCCAGGAAATCCGAGCGTAAACGCTCGGTGCTGATCCTTGCTGTTAGATCGTGGAACACCAGCATGGCGGCGCGACGCTCGCCCCAGAACATAGGCGCCACGTAGCAGCGCGTATGCCGCTCGACCGGGGCAGTCATTTCGTACTCGACGGCGTCGGTCGCGCCTTCCTCGACCGCGGCCTGCACCGCCTCCAGCACATCCGGATGGCGGATAATCGAGGTGAGGAATTGACCGCGCGTCTCAAACGACATCTGCCGCCGGGCCGCAGCGTTGGAGCCGGCAATCCTGCCCTGCTCGTCGACCAATAGCGCCGGGTCCGGCAAGGCTTCGAGCAGGGGCGCGAACTCGCCCAAGTCGATCAGCTCCATTTGATCGGGGCCGCTGGGCGCGATGACGAAGCGACGCGCTTCCCGCGCGGCCCAATAGGCGGCGCCCGCCGCCAGTCCCATAAGCAACGCCGCCGGGGGGCTCAGCGCCAAGGCGGCCAGCAAGGCGACCCCGGCGACGATCAAGGCCGCCCAGGCCAGGCTTGGCAACCGCTCCAGGCGGCGCCACCGCATCGCGAGCACCCGATTCATGCCCAACAACTTAGGTGGTCCGGGCCTTCGCGGCAGCAAAGCTTCGGTCAACGCATCCAAAACCATAATGTCCGGCATCCACGCCCCTGTCCCTGGAAGGGACATTCGGGCGCGCGAGGCCGCCATCTTATCGAAATTCAATACAACTTTATTGACTTTCGAGAGGGTGGCGCGTACGCAAATGCCGAGCTGCGAGGGACGAATGGGAACGCGTGCGCGGATTTTGATCGGCCTGAGCCTCGCGGCTGCGGTCAATGCCTGCGCCGGGCGCAACCTCCCGCCGGAGCCGGACACTTACGTAGCGGCAGACGCCATCGGCGCCGCACGCGCCGCCGAGCTGGCCGCCTCTCCTGCTGCGACGTGGCTCGACGATATGAACTCACTCGAAATGTCGCAGCTTGCGCGCGAAGCGCTGGCTGGCAGTCCGGACCTGCAAATCGTTGAAGCCCAGTATCGCGCAGCGCGTTGGCGCGCGCGCGGATCGTTCGGCGGCAATCTGCTGCCGAGCTTGAGCGTCGGCGTCGACGGCACGCGAACCGAAGAGCCGATCGCCGGCTCGAACGCTCGCCTGCGCACCGAATTCATGACGTCGAGCGTGATCGCGAGCTGGGAGATCGATCTCTGGGGCCGCCTGACATCGCGGGCGCTCGCCGCGGACCTGACGGCGGATGCAGCGCAGGAGGATCTGAATGGCGCCCGGCTCTCGGTTGCTGGCCAAGCCGCCCGCGCCTGGGTTGACCTCATCGAGGCGCAGCAGCTGCTCGAGTTGGCGCAAGAAGACTTGCAGACGCGCGAGCGTGCGCTCGATTTCACCCAACGCCGCTATGACGCGGGCATCGCCACCTCGCTCGCCCTACGCACGGCGCGCAGCCAAGTCGCTTCTGCGCGCGCCCTGGAGGCGCAAGCGCAGGACTCGCTGTTGGTCGCCGCACGCCGGCTGCAGGAAGTCATGGGCCGATACCCCGATGGCACACTGCGCGCCGAAGGCGCGCTGCCGCAGCTTGCCGCGCTGGCGGCGGCGGGTGCGCCATCGGACTTGCTGCAACGCCGCCCGGACGTGCTGGCGGCGGAGAATCGTATGCGCGCCGCCGGATTCCGCATGCACGAGGCGCGCGCGGCCATGCTGCCGCGACTCACGCTGACTGGCACGGCGGGCAATACCGGGCAAGGCATCAACGACATCGACGATAGCGTGAATATGATCTCGAACTTGGTTGCCGGCCTCACCATGCCGATCTTCCAGGGCGGGGCGTTGTTTTCGGAATCGCGCGCCACCGTCGCCGACCGCCGCGCCGCGGCGGCCGATTATGTGCGCACCTCCATAGCTGCGTGGCGCGAGGTGGAAGCAGCCATCAGCGCCGACCAAAGCCTGGACGTGCGCGAGGCCCAGTTCGCAATCGCCGCCGAAGAAGCGCGCGCCGCGCAGGAACTGGCCGAGCGGGAATACTCACGCGGGGTCGCCACCCTGTTTGAACTCATCGACGCTTACACACGCCGCATCGATGCAGAGCGCGGTCTGATCACTGCGCGCGCAGCGCGCGTGTCGAACCGCATCACCTATCACGTCGCGCTTGGCGGCGGCGCCCGAACGGGCGGAATCGACGAAGAGCGGGAACTCGCGCCATGAACAAAATGGACCTCAACATGCTCACCGAGACCGCCGCCACCGCAGACGAGGACAAGCCGAAAACGCTTTGGACCCGTGTGAAGCGGGCCTTGATCTTCGCCGCGCCGGTTGTGGTGATCGTCGGCGGTCTCGCGCTGCTTGCGCTCATGATCGCGACTGCGCCGCGGCCAGAAGAGAAGAACGGCACGCCGCACCCGCCGGCCGTACAGTTCGCCGTCGCACACGCGCGGCCGACAACGATCGCCATCAACGTGCAGGGCGAGGCGCGTCCGCGTTTCGAATCCACGTTGGCTGCGCAGGTCGCCGGGCGCATCGTTTGGGTAAGTCCGAAGTTCGCCGAGGGCGGCGCGTTCATCGAAGGCGAAGCCTTGGTGCGGGTCGATGCTGCGGATTATCAGCTTGCGGTGGTGCGCGCGCGCAGCCAGGTGGCGCAGGCTGAGGAAGCGCTGGCGCGCGAAGACGCGGAAGCCGAATTGGCGCGCCAAGACTGGCAAGCGCTGGGTCGCGGCGATCCTCCCCCGCTCGCCGTGCGCGAACCGCAACTTGCCCAAGCCCGCGCCGCGCTCGCCGCCGCCCAGGCGGCGCTACGCTCAGCCGAGCTCGATCTCGCCCGCACCAATGTCCGCGCGCCGTTCACCGGCCGCGTACGGGAGCGCCGCGCCAATGTCGGCGACTATGTCGGCCCCGGCTCGCCCATAGCGGTGATGTTCTCCACCGACACTATGGAAATCCGCGTGCCGCTGACCGATGCGGACCTGGCCTCGCTGCGTGTGCCGCTTGGTTTCAACGCGGGCGGAGCCAATCCGGGGCCTGCTGCGCACGTCTCGAACGTGCTTGGCGGCCGTATCATGACCTGGGAAGGACGGCTTGTGCGCACGGAAGCCTCGGTCGATCCGCGTACGCGCCTCGTGTACGGCACGGTGGAAGTGCGCGATCCCTTCTCGTCGCGCAACGCCACGCCGCTCGCGCCCGGCATGTTCGTTTCCACCCGCATTGAAGGCGCGAGCCGCGAGACGTTGGTCGCGGCCCCGCGCAGCGCCCTTAAGCGCAACGAATTCGTCTATGTGGTGACGACTGAGAACACGATCGACGTCCGCTCTGTGCGCCCTGCGCAGACCACGGCCGATGAGGTGCTGTTCCGGGAGGGTGTCGCGGATGGCGAGCGTGTCGTCGTTTCGGTGTTGACTTCACCGCGCGACGGCATGGCCGTGACGCCGATTAATCGGGCTGGCGAGACCGCCGCCACACCGACGGCCGCGCAAGAGAACCTGGATATTCGCGACTAGAAACGGATGGCGCGCCCCATGAGCGCGCCCTCCTCCGGAGACGGCACATGATGAGAGGCATCGTCGCTTGGTGGGGGCGCAACCCCGTCGCCGGCAACCTGCTCATGATCTTTGCGGCCCTGGCCGGCTTCTTCTCCTTCCTGAAGATGGAGAAGGAGTTCTGGCCCGCCGGCCGCGGCGATGGCGTGTACATCCAGGCGTTCTGGCCGGGGGCCAGCCCCGAGGACATGGAAAGCCAGGTCATCGTCCGCATCGAAGAGGCGACCGCCGATCTCGACAATATGGACTGGATCCGATCGCGGTCGGGCGAAGGCTATGGCTGGATCAACATCCAGGCCGACCCGGGCGCCGATGTCGATGCGATGACCGAGGAAGTGCGCTCGCGCGTCGCCTCCATCAGCGGTCTGCCGCAAGGCATGGAGCCAATCCAGGTCGCCCGCACCGTTGGCCGCAACTGGTCGATTATCATTGGCGTGCATGGCAATGTCGGCGAACGCAGTCTGCGCGACACGGCCGAACGATTGCGCGACCGGCTCTCGCTGCTGCCGGGTGCGGCGAACACCGTTGTCGCTGGCGTGCGAACGCCGGAGGTGTCGATCGAGGTCTCCGAAGCTGCGTTGCAGGCCTGGGGGCTGACGTTTGACGAAGTCGCCCGCGCCGTGCGCTCCAATTCGATCAATGCAGGCGCCGGGGCGGTTCGCACTGCAGACGGAAACTTCCAGCTGCAGGCCCGCAATCTTGCCGACACCCAGCTCGACTTCGAAAACATCATCGTTCGCCAGACCCCCGACGGCGGGGTGGTTCGCGTGGGCGATGTCGCCGCCGTCATCGACGGCTTCCAGGATGTGAATCTTTACTCGCGCATGAATGGCGAGCCGTCCGCCATCGTTACCGTGCAGACGGCGGACCGTTTCAACATCTGGCAAACCAGCAAAGCCGTCCGGGAGGCACTCGAGGAGTACCGCGCGCAGGCTCCTGAGGGCGTGCAGATCACCACAATCTACAGCGAGGCGGAGGATTACAATTCGCTGGTCGACATCCTGCTGCAGAACGCGATGCAGGGCTTCTTCCTGATCTTCATATTGCTGTTGCTGACGCTGCACCCGAAGGTGGCGTTCTGGGCGACGCTCGGCGTTATGACCGCCTTTGCCGGCTCCTTCTTCATCCTGCCCTATGCCGACGTATCGCTGAACTTCATGAGCGTGTTCGGCTTCCTGCTGGTGCTGGGCATCATGGTCGACGACGCCATCATCGTCGGCGAGGCGGTGTACGAACGCGCCGAGCGCGGCCACAGCGGCGCCGATGCGGCGATCTTGTCCACGCAGCTGGTGCTCAAGCCGCTGATGGCGTCGGTGTTCGTGACCATGATCGCATTCAGCCCATGGATGCTGATCGAGGGCGACGCGCGCCAGTTTACCCGCGCCATTTCCATCGTCGTGATGTCGACTTTGGTGTTCTCGCTGATCGAGAGCCTCATCATTCTTCCAGCGCACCTGGCGCACGTCACCAAGCCGGATCCGCAGGGGACAAGCCTCACCAGCCGCCTGATGCGCCTGCAACAGAAATGCGCACACTCTGTTCTGTGGGTCGCCAAGCATCTGCACGCGCCATTGGTTCGCCTTGCGGTGCGTTATCGTTACCTGACCTGGTCGATCTTCGCCGTGGTGATGGTGTTGGCGATCGGACTCATGATGTCGGGCCGCGTGAAGCAGACCTTCATGCCCGAGGTCGAAGGCGACTTCATGATCGCAACGATCACGCTGCCGCAAACGACGCCCTTCTCGCGCATGGAGCAGGTGGCCGAGCAGCTCGACGCCGCCCGCCGCGCACTCGAAGCCGAAACGGCTGACGTAGCGGTGGAGGATCGCAATACGGGACACATGTCGCGCGGCGTCGTGCGCTCGTGGAGTCAATCCATCGAAGAGAACAACATTCGCGCCTATGTCGGTCTTACCCCGCCTGAGTCGCGGCCGGCGTTGCGCTCGCGCCAGGTCACCGAGCGGCTGGAAGAATTGCTGGGCGAAGTTCCGGACGCTGACGAGATCAGTTTCTCACTCTCGGGATCGGGATCGCCGGCTATCGACATGGCGCTGCTGGGCGAAAACAAGGAAGACCTCGATGCCGCCGTCGAGGACCTGAAGGCGCGTTTGCTGCAGTTCAGCGACGTCACCAGCGTTCGCGACAGTCAGGACGCCGCCAACGAAGAGCTGCGCTTTACCCTGCTCCCCGGCGCGCAGCAGCTTGGCATCACGCTGAGCGACGTCACGCGCCAGGTGCGGCAGGCCTATTTCGGAGAGGAAGTGCAGCGCCTGCCGCGAGAGGGCGACGATGTACGCGTCTATGTCCGCTATCCCCGCGACGACAGACGCACGCTGGAAAGCCTCGGCAGTTTCCGCATCCGCACCAATGACGGACGGGAGGTGCCGCTGGCCGCCGTCGCCACCTGGGAGTTCGCGCCGGGTGTAACCGGCCTCGACCGGCGCCAGCGCATGAGTTCGATCCTGGTGACCGCCGATCTCGTGAACTCTGAAGCGCGCCAAGACATCATGCGCACGCTCGATCGCGACTATTGGCCTGCGTTCGAGGCGCGTTTTCCCACGGTATCGCGCCGCGCCATCGGCGAAGCCGAAGCGCAAGCCGAGTTCATGGCGCAGTTCATGCAGCTGCTCCTGCTCGCTTTCGCCGGCATCTATTTCCTGCTGGCGGTAACGTTCCGATCCTACGCGCAGCCGGCCATGATCTTGTGCGTCATCCCGTTCGCCATGGTCGGCGCGCTGGTCGGGCACCTTGCCTTCGGCATCAGCTTCGCCCTCTTCTCCTGGCTCGGCGTGATCGCCGCCATTGGCGTCGTCGTGAACGACAATGTCGTGCTGGTCGACCGCTGCAATCAGATCCGCGGCTATTTCGCGCTGC
>CAZHWA010000040.1:0-9929 GCA_964536175.1 uncultured Terricaulis sp.
CAAAAGCTGACGAAGGCGCTGCTGATCGGCGGCGTCTCCTTTGCCGATCAGGATGCGCTCTTGGCGCGCGGCGTCGATGTGCTGATCGCCACGCCCGGGCGGCTCCTGGACCATTTCGAACGCGGCAAGCTCTTGCTTACGGGCGTGCAGGTTATGGTGGTGGACGAAGCCGACCGCATGTTGGACATGGGCTTCATCCCCGACATCGAGCGCATCTTCAAGCTAACCCCGTTCACGCGCCAGACGCTGTTCTTCTCCGCCACCATGCCGCCGGAAATCACGCGCCTGACGCAGCAATTTCTCTCCAATCCGAAGCGGATCGAAGCGGCGAAACCCGCGACGGCGGCTGCAACGATCGAGCAGCGTGTAGTGAAGCTGCCCGGCGGCGACCCGCGAACGCGGCGCGCCGCGCTGCGCGCGGCAATGACCAGCGCCAATGTCCGCAACGGGATCATCTTCTGCAACCGCAAGACGGACGTCGACGTGGTCGCCCTTTCGCTCAGACGCCACGGCTTCAACGCCGCGCCAATCCATGGCGATCTCGACCAATCGCTGCGCACCAAGACGCTTGAACGCTTCCGCTCGGGCGATCTGCAATTCCTGATCGCGAGCGATGTCGCGGCACGTGGGCTCGACATCCCGGATGTTTCCCACGTGTTCAATTACGAGCCCCCGCGCAGTCCGGACGATTACGTCCATCGTATCGGCCGCACCGGCCGGGCCGGCCGTCAAGGCGCCTCGTTCACGCTGATCGCGCCGAATGACAGAAAGAGTCTTGAAGCCATCGAGAAGTTGATCGGAAAAACGATCGAGTCGGCGCAGATCGAGGGCGTCCCGGAAGCGGCCCTGGGCGATCCGCGCGATAGCGGCGGACGCGGGCGCCGCGCCGAAGAACTGAAGCGCGAGCACACCCGCCGGCTTTCCGAGAAGAAGAAAAGGTACATGAAGCGCGATCCCGAGCGGGGCGAAGCGGCGACCGAACCGGTGCAGCGTCCGCCATCCGCAGAGGCGGAACGCCCTCGCGGCGAACCGCGCGGCCAGAAGCGCGCCGATGCGCAGCGTCGCGAGGCGAGGCCGCTAGCTGAACGCGGCCAGGTTCAAGGCTTCGGCGACAACGCGCCGGCTTTCTTGAAGCGGAAATAGGCTGTCGGCCCCTTTCCCCCTACTCCGCAAGAGCCAGCGAGAAGTCTCTACGGCTTCAACCGCGCCGCCACCTGCTTGCGGAAGGTCTCTCCGTACGGGGGGCGGAGCATGGCGATAAGCTCGCTCCCCGTTTGGCGATAGACCGCCTTCTCGTGGCTGAATTCACGGAAGCCGCGCGCACCGTGATACGCACCGATGCCGGAGGGTCCAACGCCGCCGAAGGGCAAATCGTCCATACTGACGTGGAAGATCACATCGTTGACGGTCACGCCGCCTGAGTGCGTGCGCGCGAGAAGCGCTTCGCTCTCGGTCTCTTCGTTGCCGAAATAATAGAGCGCCAGCGGACGCGGGCGGGCGTTGATTTCGTCGATCGTCTGTTCGAGGGCGGAATAGGTCCGGATCGGCAACACCGGACCGAAGATCTCTTCCTGCATCACGCCCATCTCGTCCGTGGCGTCGAGGATCAGCGTCGGCGGGATTTTGCGATGTTCCTGTTGATCGAAATCCTCGTTGGCTGGGTTGATTTCGACGATCTCTGCACCTTTGGAGCGCGCATCTTCGATGAGTCCGCGCACGCGATCGTAATGACGCTGATTGATGATGGCTGTGTAATCGGGATTGTCCTTGATGGTGGGGAACATCTTCGCGGTCGCCGATTGCGCCGCGCTGACAAAGTCCGACACCTTCTCCTTCGGCGCCAGCACGTAGTCCGGCGCCAGGCAAATCTGTCCCGCATTCATCGTCTTGCCGGCCATGATGCGCGCCGCTGTCTTGGCCATGTCGGCGCTGCGTCCGATCACCACCGGAGATTTGCCGCCGAGTTCGAGTGTTACGGGCGTCAGATTATCCGCCGCGGCGCGCATGACCTGCCGCCCCACCGAAGTCGCACCTGTGAAGATCAGATGGTCGAATGGCAACCCAGCGAACGCAGCGCCGATATCGGGCCCGCCGAGCACAACCGCGATTTCGTCTTCGTCGAAATAAAGGTCGATCGTCTGCGCCAGCAGCGCCGACGTCGCTGGCGTGAACTCCGACGGCTTCAGCATCACCCTATTGCCGGCCGCGATTGCGCCTGCGATCGCGTCCATCGCAAGCTGCACCGGAAAATTCCAGGGCGTCATCACCCCGACCACGCCCTTGGGCTGATACCGGACTTCGGCGCGGCCGCCGAGCAAGCCGAGCGCGGCCGGAGTAACCTTCCGCTTCTTAGGCTGCATCCACGTGTTGAGCTGCGCGCGCGCCTGCTTCAGCGGGCTAAGAGCGGCCGCAATGTCGGTGAGAAGGGTCATGTCGCGCGACCGCGCGCCGAAGTCGCTCGTTATTGCGTCTACGAAATCGTCCTTGTGCGTTAGCAACAGGTCGATGCAGCGCGTGAGCCGATCCTTGCGTAATGCGGCGCTAGGCGGACCCTTCCTGGTCTGGGCCGCCTTCTGCAAGTCGAGCAGCGCGCGCATGCGCGCCTTCGTTTCTTCCGCGGAAGGGTGCACAGGTCTGTTCATTGGGCAGCTCCCAAGGCTTGCCGCAGTCATCGAGAAGCCGCAGCGTAAGCGTAATTACTCAATTCTTAGCCGAAAGAGCCAGGAATTTACCACTCGTCCATTTCCGCCCGCGTAGCGTCACCCTTACCGCAGACTCACGGATCGATCCCACGTGACCGAGCAAGACGTTCTGATGCAGGGCCCTGGCGGCGCCGCCGTCGCCCAGGAAACGCTTGAATTGATGCGCCTGCACGGCATCCCGCCCACCAGCGCGAACTACGAAGTCTGGCTCGGCTATCGCCTCGGTCGCAACTCGGGTCTGCGTGAGGCAATCGACGCGCGCATAGCATCGGGGCAGACCTTCACACCCGACTTCAACGAAAAGCTACATGAGCAGTTCTTCACGGGGATCGGCGCTTCCGCGCAGATCGTGCTCGTCGGCGAACAGATCGCCCGCGACCTGGGGCACGTGCTGACTTTCCTCAAGGAGGCCGAGGCTAAGAGCGGCGACTACGGACGCACGCTCGAAAGCGCCGCCACGGACTTGAAGAGTGGCTTGGGGCCAGAGCAAATTCGGCAGATTGTGTCCGGCTTGGCGGCGGCCACGCTGGATATGGCCAACCACAACCAGCACCTGAATCAACAATTGCAACGCTCAACACGCGAGATCGACACCTTACGCTCCAGCCTGGAATCGGTGCGGCTGGAGTCCTTGACCGACAGCCTTACCGGCCTCGCCAACCGACGCATGTTCGATGAAACGCTGCGCATGCGTCTTGAGGAAGCCCGTGCACAGCGCACGGAGTTGTGCCTCTTGCTATGCGACATCGATCACTTCAAGCGCTTCAACGACACTTGGGGTCACCACACAGGCGATCAGATTCTGCGCTTTCTCGCCAGCGCCATGCAGGCGCATGCCCGCCCTGACTTCCTGGTGGCGCGCTACGGCGGTGAGGAGTTCGCCATGCTGCTGCCGCGCACCAATATGCGGGCCGCGGCCCAGATTGCCGAAGGATTGCGCTCGGCCATCCAGACCAAGCGTCTGCGCCGGCGTTCCACCAACGAGGATCTGGGGCAAGTGACTGTCTCTATCGGCGTCGCACGACTGCAGCCCGGCGATACCCCGCAAGGCTTCGTCGAGCGCGCGGACGCTTGCCTATATGCCTCAAAGCGCAACGGCCGCAACCAAGTGACGACAGACGCCACGCCGGTGCTTTACGTCGCCTAGCTTCCGTTCGGGCAGGCGTATCGCCGCCATCCATCTCTGCTAAGCTTGCCTGCGAGCTGCGCGGAGAAAACAATGGCAAAGGTAAAGTACGAACAGGACGGGGCGGTTGCGATCGTCACCATGTCCGACCCCGCCACCCTCAACGCCATCGCCGTCGACATGACCGAAGAGCTGGTGGACGCGTTCAACCGTGCTGTGAGCGAGTCACGCTGTGTGGTGCTGACCGGGGAAGGCCGTGCGTTTTCCTCAGGCGCGAACCTTGCGAGCGGCGCGCCGCCAACGGATTCCGACGGCCAGCCCGATCTGGGCGGCCGTCTCGAGGCGACGTTCAATCCGTTCGTCACGATGTTGCGGGACTTGCCGATCCCATTTGTGAGCGCCGTCAACGGCGCAGCCGCCGGCATCGGCTGTTCGTTCGCATTGCTGGCGGATTTGATCGTGGCGAGCGAGAGCGCGTACTTCCTGCAGGCCTTCCGGCGCATTGGCCTGGTCCCGGACGGAAGCGCGACCTATCACCTGCCCCGCATGATCGGACGCGCGCGGGCGATGGAGATGATGTTGCTTGGGGAACGCCTTCCGGCCAAGACCGCGCTGGAATGGGGCCTGATCAACCGCTGCGTCCCGGATGCCGAGCTGATGACGACGGCAAAGGCGCTCGCAGCTGAACTCGCAAATGGGCCAACGAAAGCGCTGGGCATGATCCGGCGGCTCGCCTGGGCGTCGTTGGACAACACTTGGACCGAGCAGCTTCAGGCCGAACGCCAGGCCCAGCGCGCGGCGGGACGCACGGAAGATTTTCGCGAAGGCGTGCAGGCCTTCTTCCAGAAACGCCCGCCGAACTTCAAAGGCGCTTAACCGCGCTCGCTTATGCTGCCGCCATGCAAGAGCTGGCCTGGCTCGCGGAAATCTTCCGCATCTGGCTGGACGGTGGGACGTGGACCGAAATCAAGGCCGCCCCCGGCTTCCAGGCGCTTGTCTTGCTTACGGCCTGGCTAATCCCATCCAGCCTGATCTTGATCGGAATTGACGGCCTTACGGAATGGCGGGCGACGCCGTTCGCCATGTGGTTCGGCCTCACGCACGATCCCGAAGAAGGCTGGGCCGAACGCGCACGCGACCTGGACGAGGACGGCGAACCGGACTTCTGAAGGTCAGGCTTTCGTCTTCCGCTTGGCCTTTGGCTTGGCTTCAGCCCTGGCTTTGGCGATAGCGAGCGCCTTGCGTCCCCACGCAGCCGCGAGGTCCGGATCGTCGTGCGCGGCATCGGGCAGGCGCCAATAGCCCATCTCGATTTGTTCGCCCCTGCGCGGGCCGCTATCCGGAGTCCAGACGAATGGCCCGCAGCCTTCCGTACGCAACTCCGATTTCAGTGGAGCGTCCGCCTTGAGGTAGATGGAATCATCGGCCAGCAACGCGAACATGAGGCCATCAGCGTATACGCCGGCCCCGCCGAACATGCGTCTGATCTCAATGCGGCCCAAACCGGCGAACAGCTCCTTCACGTAATCGTGGAAGCTGTCATCCGCCATCGCGCTCAGCTCTCTAGTTTCGCCGGTTCGATCGTCACGCTCTCACCGCAGCCGCAAGCATCGGTCTGGTTTGGATTACGAAACACGAACTTGGACGAGAGTTGCGTGCTCTCGTAATCGACTTCCGAGCCGAGAAGAAACATCACGGCGTCAGCCTTCACCAGGATCTGCACGCCCTTGTCTTCAACCGATTCGTCGAACGGGTCGGGCGCATCTGCGTAGGCCATCGTGTATTCCATGCCGGCGCAGCCGCCATTGTTAACGCCAATGCGCAGATAGGGCTTGCGGCCTCTGTTCATGATCTCCTTCACGCGCGCCGCCGCCGCGTCGGTCAGAGTCACGATCTTTGCTCTGGGTCGTCTGCTCATCTCACAACATGTTCAATTCAAGCTTAGCTTCATCGCTCATACGCGCCGGCGTCCACGGGGGGTCGAACACCAGATTGACATTGACCGACTTCACGCCCTCCACGCGCCTGGCCGCCGCTTCCACCCAGCCCGGCATTTCACCGGCGACCGGACATCCAGGCGCGGTCAGCGTCATTTCGACGTCGACGTGGCGGTCGTCGCTTATGTCAACTTTGTAGATGAGGCCAAGCTCGTAGATATCAACCGGAATCTCCGGATCGTAGACGGTCTTGAACTGCGCCACCAGGTCATCGGTGATGCGGTCCAACTCAGCCTTTGTGAGAGCCATTTGCGGGGGAGATACAGCGCCGTCCATGTTTCCTAGCTCAGAAGTTTACGGGCCTTATGCAAGGCCTCGACGAACAGGTCGACTTCCTCAAGCCGATTATAACAGGCAAAGCTGGCGCGTGCGGTGGCGGTAACGCCAAGGCGTTGCATCAGCGGTTGTGCGCAGTGGTGGCCCGCGCGCACCGCCACGCCCTGGCGATCCAGAATTTGCGCAACGTCGTGCGGATGGGCGCCTACAACGGAAAAGGCCACGATGGCGCCCTTATTGGGCGCTTGCCCATGCAGCTTCACCCAGTTCAAGTCGCCCAACGCCTGCATTGTCCGGTCACGCAGCGCGGCTTCATGCGCTTCGATGGCGCCGCGATCCTGGCTGGCGAACCAGTCGATCGCCGCCTTGAGGCCAATTGCCTCGAGGATGGGCGGCGTACCGGCTTCGAAGCGGTGCGGCGGCTCGTTGTACGTGACGCGCGCCTGCTCGACGATATCGATCATCTCGCCTCCGCCTTCGAGCGGCGCCAGCGCAGCCAGCCGCTCCTGCTTACCGTAGAGCACGCCAATACCGGTGGGGCCGTACAGCTTGTGGCCGGTAAAAGCGTAGAAGTCGACGTCAAGCGCCTGTACGTCAACGCGGGTGTGTACGGCGGCTTGGCAGCCTTCGAGGAGCACGGTTACGCCTTTGGCCCGCGCGACATCGATCGCCTCGCGCGACGCACCGACGCCGAGCACGCTGGACATATGGGTCAGCGCGACCATCTTCGTCCGCGGTCCGATCAGCGCATCGAGCACGGCTGGATCGACGCGTCCGTCATCGTCGATATCGACCCATTTCAGCACCGCACCCTTGCGTTCGCGCAGAAAATGCCACGGCACGATGTTGGAATGATGCTCCATCACCGAAAGCACGATCTCGTCGCCAGGCTGGATATCGAGACCGGCGGCGACGATATTGATCGCCTGCGTGCCGCTTTTGGTGAAAACGATGTTCTGGGGCGAGGTTGCGTTGATGAATCGGGCCACCGCCGCGCGCGACGCCTCGAAGGCTTCGGTAGTTTCATTCGCCAGCGCGTGCAGGCCGCGGTGGACGTTGGCATAGGCGCCGCGCATGGCGGCCGCCATCGCCTCGATCACCGCCTCCGGTTTTTGCGCGCTGGCGGCGTTGTCGAGATACACTAACGGGCGCTCATGCACCTGCCGTGGCAAAATAGGAAACTGCGCCCGAACGGATTCGACGTCGAACGGGCGCTTGAACTCGCTCTTGTTCTGGGGCGCGTTCATGGCCGCGCCTCCCTAAGCCAGGCCCCGATGCGCTCGGTGAGCTCCTTGCGAATGGCGGCGTCAAGTCCCTCGGGGATCGCTTCGATCAGAAACGCCTCGATCAGCAACGCGCGCGCGTCCGCCTCCGGCACCCCACGGGAACGCATGTAAAAGAGCGCGCGTTCGTCCAGCCCCCCGGCCGTATTGCCGTGCGCACATTGCACGTCATCGGCAAAGATCATCAGCTCGGGCTTGGCGAAAATCTCGGCGCCGTCCTCCAGAAGCATGCCGTGATGATACTGGCGCGCATCGGTCTTCTGCGCGTGTGGCGCGACGACAATCTTGCCCTGAAACACACCGCGACCGCTCATGGCGGCGACGCCCTTGATGAGTTGCCGCGTCGTGCCTCCGCCGACATTATGTTCGATCACGGAAGTGAGGTCCGCATGGCGGCCAGCGCCAGCCAGGTAGACGCCATTCAACTCGACCTCCGCGCCCTCGCCTTCGACGAAGACGCGAGTCTCAACCCGGCCCAGTCTGGCCCCTTCGCTCAGAACGAACTGGCGAAACTTTGCGCCTGCATCCAATCGCACTCGTATTGAGGACAACGACACGCCATCGCCCGACTGCAGGGCAATTCTGGTGAGCGCCGCACCAGGCGCCAATATGTACTCCACGGAGTCCGCGGCCAACGCGCCGTCGCGCAGCCTGTCGACGACCATGCGCGTCTCGCCGGCGGCGAGCGCAACGACTGACGTCTCTGGCGCCAGACGCTCGATCACATCCCTGCCTTCGCGCAGCTTATAGGGCGCATCGCCGACCGCGGCCCGAAGGTCGGAATACTTCCACGCTTCGACGCGGCGGTTGGGGAGCTCGGCCAGGTTCACGCCGCCCTCAGATATTTGTCGTAACCCTCGCGCTCGAGTTCGAGTGCGAGTTCAGGGCCGCCGGACGCTGCGATGCGGCCGCCGGCGAGCACATGAACGCAATCCGGTTTGATGTAGTCCAGGAGGCGCTGGTAGTGCGTGATCACCAGCATGCCGCGATTGGGCGCACGGAGCGCGTTCACATTATCGGCGACGATGCGCAAAGCATCGATATCGAGGCCGGAATCCGTTTCATCCAGGATCGCGAAGCGAGGTTCGAGCACCGCCATCTGCAGCGCCTCGAAGCGCTTCTTCTCCCCGCCCGAAAAGCCGACATTGAGCGGACGCTTAAGCATCTCGGCATCGATCTTCAAGGCCGCAGCCTTGGCGCGCATGAGCCTGAGCAGCTCAGGCGCCGGCATTGGTTCGAGCCCACGCGCTTTGCGCTGCGCATTGACGGCCGCTTTGAGGAAGGCGATCGCGGAGAGGCCAGGGATCTCGACCGGATATTGAAAGGATTGAAACAAGCCCTTGGCGGCCCGCTCTTCAGGCGTGAGGCTGAGCAAATCTTCGCCGTTCAGGGTCGCAGAGCCTTGCGTCACTTCATAGCCCGTCCGCCCGCTGAGCGCATAGGCGAGCGTCGATTTGCCCGAACCGTTCGGGCCCATCAGGGCGTGCGTGTCGCCGGCAGGCACATGCAGCGTCAGCCCCTTGATGATCTCGGCGCCGCCAACGCTCACATGCAGGTTCTTGACGTCAAACACGCCGCACTTCCTTTCGATAATCCGTTACTGTGCGCATCTTGTCTCCCCGCGTATTTGACATGGCGATGAACAGACTTGCGCCGAAAATAGCCGCCGCCGCGAATACTGCGCCGCCCAGCAACAGTTGGCCGCTGGCCCCCAGCCAGGCAAATGCAACGCCGCCTAACACAAGCAGCGTCACGTAAGCGCCAACGACCGCGTATCCCTTCCAATGTACGGGGGCCATCGCATTACGCGGATCGCCGACCGGAAAGCGACGGGCGAACCAGTACTCGGTCATGGACACAACCCCGATGTCCACTGCCCTGCCAGTTCGCCGCGACGGCAAAGCGAACGCCGATACGCGTTGGTCGGAAACCAGCCTTCCGGTTCGCGCCGAAACTCGATGCGCACGTGACCCGAAGATACCGAGTCATCGGGCATGTTCGAGCGAACGATGTCGGCCACGGCGGTCTCGCTTGCCTCGCGGATAGACAGGCTGATCGAAGCGCCCTCTTCGTACGTTTCCGGCGAAACAATCAATGGCGCGATGGCCTGTTCGACGCTTGGCGCGCCAATCACGCCAAGCTCGGTCGGCTCTACAGCTGAGAACTCCGAGACAGTCGCGTCGAGCAATGCCCTATCCACCTGCGGCAGCGGCGGCAACGTCGCATCGCTCCGTTCAGGCGCGCCCGCTTCAATTTGCGACGAGGCGCCGGATTCCTCCTTCGGTTGTGTCTGCGGGCCACACGCAGCGAGCGCGAGCGCCGCGGCGAGCACGATCCAGTGCGCGCGCTTCATCATCCGACGCTCCCTTCAAGGCTGACTTCGAGCAGCTTTTGCGCTTCCACTGCGAACTCCATTGGCAGCTTCTGCAATACGTCACGGGCGAAGCCGTTCACCAGCAGCGCCACCGCCTCCTCCTCTGGAACCCCGCGCGCGCGTAGATAAAAGAGCTGGTCGTCAGAGAGCTTTGTCGTCGTCGCCTCGTGC
>CAZHWA010000040.1:9939-10425 GCA_964536175.1 uncultured Terricaulis sp.
TTCGGGGCTCGACGTAAGGCACAGCCTGCGCCGCACAGCGATCGCCGATCAGCAGCGAGTCGCACTCGGTGTAGTTCCGCGCGCCTTTCGCCGTTGCATGCGCAGACACAAGGCCCCGATAAGTGTTCGACGACCGGCCGGCCGAGATGCCCTTGGAGATGATGCGTGAGCGTGTGTTCTTGCCGAGGTGCGTCATCTTCGTACCGGTATCGGCCTGCTGATGTCCGTTGGTCACCGCGATCGAGTAGAATTCACCGACGCTGTCGTCGCCGCGCAGGATGCAGCTGGGGTATTTCCAGGTAATGGCCGAGCCGGTTTCCACCTGGGTCCAAGAGATGTGCGATCTCTTGCCGCGGCAGTCGCCGCGCTTGGTCACAAAATTATAGACCCCGCCCTGACCGTCTGCGTCGCCGGGCCACCAGTTCTGCACCGTGGAGTACTTGATCTCCGCGTCATCGAGGGCGATCAGTTCGACCACCGCGGCGT
>CAZHWA010000041.1:0-10411 GCA_964536175.1 uncultured Terricaulis sp.
GTCGGACGTGTTTGAGCGCGTAAAAGCGATTGTCATCAAGCATCTCGAGGCGCCGCCGGAGAAGGTGACCGAGAAGGCCTCTTTCATCGACGATCTGGGCGCGGACAGCCTCGATAACGTCGAGCTGGTTATGGCGTTCGAGGAAGAGTTCGGGATCGAGATTCCGGACGACGCCGCCGAGCATATCCAGACTGTCGGCGATGCGGTGAAATTCATCACGGAGAAGCAGGGCTAAGGCCCTGAGCGCCCCCTTGACGAGGCGCGTCGTTATCACTGGCGTCGGGCTTGTGACCCCGCTGGCCGCGAACCGCGAAGCCACGTGGGAGCGCCTGATTGCGGGCCGCTCCGGCGCCAACACCATTGAACACTTCAAGGTCGACGACCTGCCGTGCCGCATCGGTTGTCTGGTGCCGCGCGCGGACGGGCGCGGCGGCGGCGCCGACGACGAAGCTGCGTTTAACCCCGACGCGGTCATGTCGGCGAAAGAGCAACGCCGCATCGACGACTTCATCCTCTACGGCATCGCCGCGGCCGAAGAAGCGGTTGCCGATTCCGGATGGAAGCCTGAAACGGATGAAGACAAGCATCGCTCCGGCGTGCTTATCGGCTCGGGCATCGGCGGCATCGACTCCATCGAACGCAATGCGCTGCTGCTCGAACGCGACGGGCCGCGCAAGCTCTCGCCCTTCTTCATTCCGAGCGCGCTCATCAATCTGGCTTCGGGGCACGTTTCGATCCGCCACGGCTTCAAAGGGCCGAACCACTCAGTCGTGACCGCGTGCGCGACCGGCGCGCACGCCGTCGGCGATGCGGCGCGCCTGATCGTCCATGGCGACGCAGACGTGATGGTGGCCGGCGGCGCAGAAGCGGCGATCTGCCGGCTCGGGCTGGCCGGTTTCTGCGCGCTGCGCGCGGTTTCATCCGGCTTTAATGACACGCCCGAAAAGGCTTCGCGTCCCTACGATAAGGACCGTGATGGTTTTGTCATGGGCGAAGGCGCAGGCTGCGTCGTGCTCGAAGAATACGAGCACGCGAAGGCGCGCGGGGCCAAGATCTACGCCGAGGTAAAAGGCTATGGCCTCTCAGGCGACGCTTATCACATTACTGCGCCGGCGGACGATGGCGACGGCGGCTATCGCGCCATGCAGGCGGCATTGAAGGACGCCGGGCTCAATCCGGCCGATATCGATTACATCAACGCACACGGCACTTCGACGCCGCTCGGGGACGAGATCGAACTCAAAGCTGTAGAGCGCCTGTTCGGCAATGCGGCGGGCACCCTGTCGCTCTCGTCGACGAAATCTGCGATCGGCCATCTGCTCGGCGCCGCCGGTGCGGTGGAGGCGATCTTTTGTGCGCTGGCGATCCGCGACGGCGTGGTTCCACCGACGCTGAATCTCGATAATCCCTCCGTGAACAGCGCCATAGATTTGACGCCCCACAAGGCCAGGAAGCGGCCAGTGAGGGCAGCGATGTCGAATTCGTTCGGATTTGGCGGCACGAACGCTGCTGTGATCCTGACTGCGGTGGACTGATGGGGCGCTCACTGTTCTGGCTCGCCGTGCTGGCGGGCGCTGCCGCGGTTTTTCTGTTTTTCTTCTTTACGAGCGCGATGTCGCGCCCCGGCCCGAACGCCGAGCCCGAAGCGTTCATGGTGGAGCGCGGCGCATCCGGCGCCGAGATCGGGGAGGCCCTGCAGCGCGAGGGCCTGATTGCGGACGCGCTGCTGTTCCGCCTTGCTAACCGCCTCTACGGCGCGGGAAGGACGCTGCAAGCGGGCGAGTACCAAATCCCTGCCCATGCTTCTGTGCGTCAGATTGTGGACATGATGACGAGCGGCGATGCGCTGCAGCACGCGCTGACTTTTCATGAGGGCATCACCATCGATGCCGTGATGAAGATCATCGAAGAGAGCGATGTCCTGACCGGCGACATGCCCGAAACGCCGCCCGAAGGCTCTATTCTGCCGGAAACGTACCATGTCCAGCGCGGCATGACCCGCGCGGCGCTGCTGCAGCAGATGCGTGACGCACGCGACGCAGCGGTCGCGGAAATCTGGGAATCCCGGCAGGCCGATCTGCCGCTCAATTCCGCCGAAGAGCTGGTGATCCTCGCCTCCATCGTCGAACGCGAGACCGGCGTGCCGGCAGAGCGGCCGGAAGTGGCGGCGGTCTTCGTCAACCGGTTGCGCGTGCCGATGCGGCTGGAGAGCGATCCCACCATCATCTACGGCGTATGCCGCCAATATCCAGACCGCTGCGTCGATGGCCGGCTGGTCAATGCGCAGGGCCAGCGGCGCACCATTCGCCAGAGCGAGATCGCGCTCAACACCGGCTACAACACCTACCGCATTGATCGCTTGCCGCCGACACCGATCGCCAATCCGGGTCGCGCGGCTCTGGAAGCGACAGCGCACCCGGCGCAGTCGAATGCGCTCTACTTCGTCGCCGACGGAAGCGGCGGGCATGTGTTTGCGTCGACGCTGGCCGAACACAACGCCAACGTCGCCCGCTGGCGCCAGATCGAAGCCCAACGCCTGGCCGAACAACGCGCGAACTAACTGCGCGCGCCGGCAGGTGCGCGCCGCTCGATTCGCCTGTAAGCAGGCGCCATGACCATTTCAGGCATGACAGGGTTCGCGCGGGCCGAGGGCGAACACGCGGGCCAGCGCTGGGTGTGGGAAGTGCGCAGCGTCAATGGCCGCGCCCTCGATCTGAAACTGCGGCTGCCATCCAGCTTCGATGCGCTCGAACCGCCGGCGCGGGCTGCGGCGGCGAAGCGCTTCAAGCGTGGCTCGTTGCAGGCGACGCTTTCCTTGTCACGCGATCCCGCTGCGGCGCCGCCGCTGAAGATCGACGCCGCCCTGGTGGAACGGCTGCTGGAAGCAGGTGAACCGCTGATCAAAGCCAAACGCGTACGTAAGCCGACATGGCACGGACTGCTCGCTTTGCGCGGCGTCTTGCAGATGGAAGACACCGACCTGGAACCTGAAGCGCGCGCGGCGCTCGAGGCTGCCCTCTCTGCCGGACTGGAACACGCGCTGGACAGGCTCGCGGAGGCGCGCCAGTCCGAAGGCCGCACGTTGGCCGGCATTCTCACAGAGGCCGCCGAACGTCTCGACGCGCTGATCGCCGCTGCGCGCGCTTCGGCGGCCGGGGCGCCGGAGGCGGTGCTGCAGCGCATCCGCCAGCGGCTCGAGCAGCTCGCCCCGGAAATCAAGATGGATGCCCAGCGCCTGGCGCAAGAAGCGGCGCTCGCGGCGATGCGCGCTGACGTTCAGGAAGAACTGGATCGGCTCACCGCGCATGCCGCGGAATTGCGTGAATTGATACCCAAACCTGAACCGGCAGGCAGGAGACTGGACTTCCTGAGCCAGGAGCTCACGCGCGAGGCAAATACGCTGGTGTCGAAATCCTCCGACATCGAGCTCACGCGCATTGGGCTCGACCTCAAGGCCGTGGTCGATCAGATCAAGGAGCAGGCCGCCAATGTTGAATGAGCATGTCGCGCGCCGCGGCCTCATGTTCGTGCTGTCCAGTCCCAGCGGCGCCGGCAACTCGACGCTGGCGCGCAAGCTATTGGAAGCAGACGAAAACATGTCCTTGTCCGTCTCGGCGACCACGCGTGCTCCCCGGCAGAGCGAAGTGGACGGCCGCGAGTACAAGTTCTTGAGCAAGCAGCAGTTTGAGGACATGGCGGATCGCGGCGAGTTCCTCGAGCACGCCATGGTGTTCGGCAATCATTACGGCACGCCGCGCGCTCCGGTGGAGGCGATGCTGATTCAGGGCCGCGACGTGTTGTTCGATGTCGACTGGCAGGGGGCGCGCGCGCTGCGTGCAGCTGAGCCGCAGGACGTCGTCGGGATTTTTATCCTGCCGCCGTCGATGGCTGAACTCGAGCGGCGTCTGCGCGCGCGCAACGAAGACGCCGAGGAGGTCATCAACCAGCGTATGGCGCGCTCGCTGAGCGAGATCGGCCACTGGGAAGAATACGACTACGTGCTGGTCAACACGCTGCTCGAACAGACCTTGGCGCAAATCAAACAGATTCTCGCAGCTGAACGCCTCAAGCGGCACCGGCAGATGTGGCTGCAGCTGCACGTGGAGCGGCTGAAGCGGGGGATTTGACTGCTCAGCTTCAGACAACTTTAAGGGAATCGGCACTGCCTGAGTCGCGGGGCGGGTCCGATATGAACGCACGAGAATTCGATATTGACAGGGTGAGGGCGCTCTGGCCTCGGCTGCATGAGGTACTGCTCGCTTGTCTCAGAAAGCCTTTGCAGGCCTATGATGTCATCCGGTTGGCGGAAAAAGGCATTGCGCAAGGCCTGACAACGGCAAGTGCGCTGAAGGCAGACCGCCGTGTCTCGACGCTAGCGAAATCCACACAGCGGCAGATCGTGGCCGCGGCGAAAGAGGATGTTCATGGACAAGCATGCGGCAGCGGCGATCTTCTTGGGCCGTACTTAGCCAAGAGCCTCGACGAACTTCTTCAAGAGATTCGAAGCGGCGATCCGGATCTCGCGACGTCTGCATTCGAAGCCGGCGAAGAACTTCGCCCAAAATTCGGCCGGATCGGCCACATCTTTGTTTCACGCCATACGGAGTCGACGAACGATTGCGTAGAGGATGTTGTCGCTCGGCTGGAGATGCGCGGTTTGGATTGCTGGTACGCCAGCCGGAACGCTCCAGGCGATTGGCACTGTCAGACGTTAGCCGCGGCTGAGACCTGCACCGAAGGACTGCTGTTGCTGACCCGAGAAGCTCTCGATGCTCCCTATGTGTCCGCTGAAGCGAAGATCATCATTGAAGCGGGTCGCCCCATGTTTACGCTGCTTATGGAGCCCGGCGTGCGCCCGCGGGACGTGAATATGGCGTTGGAAAACTGGCAGCATCATCGCTGGTACGAGAATCCCGACGCAGCGATGGAGGGGCTCATCGCGGCCATAACCGGCAAGGCTACGTAATGGACGCGCGTCGCCAAGCGTCTGCGAGCCTTCTAAACCCTGCCTGATCGATCTCTTCCGCCCGCGCTGTCGGCGCAATTTCCGCCGCTTCGAGCAGCGCTTCAGTCTCAGCCGTCAGCGGGCGTAGCGCGGTCCGCAGCATTTTGCGCCGCTGGCCGAACGCGGCGGCGGTGACGCGTTCAAGTGCGTCGAGATGCGAGTAGGGGTCGGCGCGGTCGCGCAGCCTGACCACCGCGGACGCGACGTTTGGCGGCGGCGTAAAGGCGCGTGCGGGCACGGTGAATGCAAGGTGCGTTTCGCAGCGCGCTTGGGCCAGCACAGCGAGACGGCCGTACGCATCCTCGTGCGGTCTGGCCACGATGCGCTGCGCCACTTCCTTCTGGAACATCAGCGTCATGTCCCCGCGCCAGGCGCCCGCCTTCAGCCACTTCACCAAGAGCGGCGTGCCGACATTGTAGGGCAGGTTGGACACGATATGCGCCGACGTCGGGGCCGACCTCGTCCCCGCCGGCAACTCTGTGGCGACGGCGCCGCCGAATACAGGCGAGACGCTGGCGGTCGAGGACCGCAACAGCGCTGCTTCATCCGCCTCCAGCGCATCTCCATGCACGATGCGCAGGCGTCCCTCACTCCACGCGATCAGCGGCTGGAGCAGCGGCAAGAACCGCGCGTCTTTCTCGATGGCGATGACGTGTGCGCCAGCCTCCAACAGCGCGCGCGTCAGGCCGCCGGGACCCGGGCCTACTTCGATCACCGGTTTGCCGGCAATGTCGCCTGCAGTGCGGGCGATGCGCCGGGTGATGTTCGAATCGAGCAGGAAGTGTTGACCCAGCGCCTTGTTCGCCCAAAGCCCGTGCGCCTCCAGCCCTGCGCGCAGGGGCGGCAACTCCTCCGGTCTCACGCTTCGTCCGCGGGCGTCGCCGCCGGCTCGATGTCGACAGCCTTGGATCGAGCTTCGGCCATCGCCCAGGCCAAGTTCAACGCGGCGCGGAAGCTGTCAGGACGCGCCAAGCCTTTGCCCGCGATGTCGAATCCAGTGCCGTGATCCGGCGATGTGCGGATTATTGGCAGGCCAAGCGTTGCATTCACCGCATCCCAGAAGTGCAGCGTCTTGATCGGGATGAGCCCCTGGTCGTGGTAGAGCGCGAGAGCGACGTCATAATGTCTTCTCGCGCTCTCGTGAAAGAGCGCGTCAGCTGAGCGCGCGTCGCTTACGTTCC
The DNA here is from genome assembly GCA_964536175.1 of uncultured Terricaulis sp. Classification (GTDB taxonomy): domain Bacteria; phylum Pseudomonadota; class Alphaproteobacteria; order Caulobacterales; family Aquidulcibacteraceae; genus Vitreimonas. Next base: position 6,187 of record CAZHWA010000041.1, read on the forward strand.
ATCCCGATGCGCGCAAGAGCGCAGCCGCCGGATTGACGATATCGATTTCTTCCCGGCCAATGTTGCCGTCCTCGCCGGCGTGCGGATTAAGCGCGCACAGAGCAATGCGCGGCTCGGCGATGCCAAGATCTCGCTGTAACGCTTCGCCGACGACTTCGCCGACGTGAACGATACGCTCGCGCGTCAATTCGGCGGGCACCTTGGCCAACGGCGTGTGGATGGTCGCGAGCGCCACTTTGAGTGTGGGGCCTGCCAGCATCATCACCGGGCCGCGTGCATGCGGCCAGGGCTGAGCTTCGGTCAGGTGCGCAATGAATTCGGTGTGCCCAGGAAAGCCGAAGTCTGCAGTATGCAAAACGGCCTTGGCGATCGGCAGGGTGACCAGCGCCGAAGCGGCGCCTTGGATCACTGCGGCCACCCCCCGTTCGATGGCGATAATCGTGGCCTGCGCGTTGACGGGATCGGGCGCGCCGGGCGTTTCTTCGATCGCCAGCGGCGCATGCAGGACGCCGAGCGCATCGTCGCGGTCGGCCAAATCGGCCGCGTTTTCGGCAACGTGCAGCTTTGGTCGCGGCAGCCCGATGCGACTGCTGGCGCGTTCCAGCGCATCGGGGTCGCCAACAAGGAAAAAGGGCGGGTGAGCAGCGTTTCGCTCGGCCCAAAGGCGCGCTGCCAATTCGAGACCGATCCCCGCGGGATCGCCCATCGAAACGGCCAACGGCTTCATAGCGCTATTGGCGCATGATGATGGTCGCTTCGCGCCGCAGGTTGCGCAGATAGCGCTCCGCCAACATCGACAGCTCCTGCTCACGCAGGCGAGATTCGATCTCTTGCCGGCTCGGCAACCCGCCGCCGCCGGTCTGGCGCGTGCAGACTACAAACATGCTTGCCTGCTCGCCATCGACCTGTACCGGCGAGGCGCGGCCGGCGGCGACCCCCGTGATCCGCTCGCGGATGGCTGGCGCGAGGTCGGCTTCCGTGGTTTGACCCAGATCTATGAGGAGCGCGCCCTCGATGCCGGAAACAGCATTGTCCAGTCCATCGCATCCCTCCACGCGCCGCTGCACGCGTTCGAGCGCGCCCTGGCGGGCGGCGGGGGCTGTGATCTGACGCAAGGTGACGATCGAAGCCGCGCCTGGCGGCGCGCCGGGGCGGCTGTCGCGAAGCGCGATGATGTAGACGCCGGTCGGCGTACGCACAGGCATGGAGACTTGGCCTGGCTCGAGCTGTTCGACGACAGGCTGTAATTCGGGCGCGAGTTCGCTGGAGGCGATCCAGCCGATATCGCCTCCGGCAGCCGCTGACGGTGCGGCCGAGAACTGGCGCGCCACCAGCGGGAATGGCGCGCCGCGCTGCCCCATCTCCTGCAGCAACCGGAGCGCGCCCTGTTCCATTTCCTGAAATTCTTGCGGCGTCTCGGCCGGCAGGAAGATCTCGGAAATCTGATACTGCGGCCGTGTCGCGGCGGCGGCGATGCGCTGCTGGGTCTCGGTGATGTCGGCTTCCGAGATGCGCAGGCGGGTGCCGTAGAGGCCGGTAATCAGGCGCGACCATGCAATGTCTGCTTCGATCTGCCGACGCAGGGTAGAAATCGAAATGCCGCTCGCCGCCAGCTGACGGGTTAGCCCGGCGATATCGGTATTGTTCTGCCCGGCGATGTCGAGGAGCCGGCGATCCACGTCGGCGGAATCGACCGTAATCTGATACTGCTGACGCGTTTCCTGCAATTGCAGCGATTCATCGATAAGATCGTTCAGCGCCTGCGATTGCGCGCGCTGCAGCATTTCCGGGGTTGATTGGATGCCTGCCGAGACCAGCAGCAGATTGGCGCGCTGACGCACATCGAATGTGGAAATGACACTATCATTGACAACCGCCGCCACGCCTTCGGCATATTGAGCCATGGCTGGCGATGCGGCGCCGATCAGCGTGGCCGCCATCGCCACCGTCGCCGCTGCTTGCTTCAAACTCATGCTCTCTCCGCCTCAGCTCCCGCCGAGCACGCCCAGCGAGCGCAGCCCGATCCTGATTTGCAGTCCCTCATCGGGACCGATCGTGCCCCGCCGCGTCTCCCTGCGGGTGTACGCGATCTCCAGGAACGTACAGTCGTCCTCATAGATCGCCCGGATGTCCTGTCGCAGATTTATGTCTGAATCTAGGTCTCGGGTCAGGCCAAACTGCATCCGCCAGCCCCGCGCCAGATCGACGCCCAATGCGGCGGAGATTTCCTCATTCGGCACGGTGGGATCGGCCAGGAGGCTCTCGTCGATGGTGAAGTAGCGCACATTTCCGCTGAACCGTCCGGCGGACGCGCGAACGCCCATATCGATCCGCTGCACGTCCAAGGTCTCGTCGTCGAGGCGAAAGCGCGCCTCGGCGTCAAAACCGCTGCCCAAATCCGCCTGCAGTCCGGCCACCCAGTCGGAACTCTCCCCGGCAAGGTTATTGACAGGGGTGAAGCCCACGGCCTGCTCTTCGCGCCAGCGGCGCCCGAAGATAAGCGAGGCGCTTTCGCCGGTGGCCGCGCGCGCCGTGGCGCGCACGCCCGCGCTCAATCGTCCGCCGGGCTCCCAGAGGTCGTAGTTCGGCGCCGCGTTCGGACGGAAGAGGTTTGAATCGTCCAGTTCAAACGCGAGGCTGTCCTCATTGACGATGCGCGGATCCTCCGCGTCGTCGCTGCCGTACGAAGCCATCACCACCGGTTCAACGATGAGATCGAAGCGTTCGCCAGGGCGCATGAAGGGCCAACTGATCTCAACCCCGCCCATGCCGAGTGCGCGACCGAAGGTTTCGTAACCGTCCGGCGCGGTCTCGACGCTGAAGACATCGCCACGCACATGGCCAAGTGGGCTGAAAACGATGCCCGGCCCAACAATGAGATCGCGTCGCCACGTTGCGCCGAGAGAGAAGCGCCCGTCGTTGCCCTCAAACAACGCCGTCGAGGGATTGTCGTCGCGCACCAGTACGGCCGTATTCGCCTGCAGGCGGACTTGCCCGCCCAGCCAGGAATTGTTTGCAACGTATTCGCTCTCGGCGAACGGCAGGATAAGCGGCAGCAGATCGGAGGTGTCCGACGCACGCAGCCCCTGGAAGCTCGCTGTCGTGATTGAGGTGTATGAGTGTGCGCTCTGACCGATGGCGAACAACTGCGAGATAAGCCGTGTGTCGTGGCCCAGATAGGGTCCTCGCCGCTCGCCGGCGCCGTCTATGTTGTAGCGGCGCAGATACTCGTCATCGTAAATGCGCTCGACGCCAAAGCCCCATTCCCATTGTTCGCTGATGTCAAAGCGGCCTTCGGCGAAGGCGCTGTAGCGAAAACGCTCATCGCCGAGCGTGTCGCCGTCATTGTTGAAGAGCTGCTCCTGCGTGAAGGTGGTGTCGAACTCCAGCTCACCCGACCAGAATCGCTTGCGGTACTCCAGTCCGATGAGCGGATTTACATTGGCGTGAAGGCGCAGCGTCGATGTGAGATCCTGGGACGGCGAAATCGCCCAATAGTAAGGTTGCGCATAGAAGGCGCCGAGGCGGCGATTGCGCCCGATATTCGGCGGCAGGAAACCCGACGCGCGTTCGACGCTGGGATCGGGGTGGGCGATGTACGGCAGATAAAGCACCGGGACGCCGGCCACTTCGACAACCGCCCCGTGATAGGAGATGGTCCGGCTTTCGCGGTCTTGCACCGCACGTCGTGCACGCAGGCTCCAGGTTGGCGGCCGATCGCCCGATTCGCAGATTGGGCAGCTGGTGTAGATGACGTTGCGCAGTTCGCTCTCGCCCTCGCCGTGGCGCAGCGCCGTGCGGGCGGCGAGCGTGCCGCTCTGGCCGAGCCGCGCGCGCAATTCGCTCGCGGCCCCGACATTGAGCGCTTCGTCCGCATCGATTGCATCGGCGTAGGTGACCGAACCGTCTTCCAACGCAATTTCGACATTGCCGACCGCGCGAATGGCGCCGCTGTTGAGATCGTAGACGAGGCGGTCCGCACGCATCGTGCGGCCCTGGTAGCGGACCTGCACATCGCCCTCGGCGGTGATGACGCCCGCCTCCTGATCGTCGGTCAGGACGTCGGCCTCGAGCAGAACCCGGTCCTGGTCCTGTGTAGCGGGCGGAGAAGGCGCTGTGGCGGTAGTCTGGGCCAGCGCGGCCGGGCTGACGCTGACGGCCAGCGCCGTCGCAAGCGCGGCCCAGCCGATCGGCGCACGTTCGGCTCGATCGGTCTTCTCCCCCG
>CAZHWA010000042.1:0-10117 GCA_964536175.1 uncultured Terricaulis sp.
GTATGTTGGCGGAAGAGTTGTCACGCGGGGGCATTCGGGCGTCGTCAACATCAACGAAGCTAGTGGCTTGACCATTTATCGGGAGTTTGGCCGATACGGCCCGAATGAAGATGCGATGGTCAACCGAAGAGCGGTCCCTGACCTTCGATTTGAGAACGGGATTCCTACGGTCGAAAGCGTAGAAGCGTTGCTTTCCAGAATTGTCGCAATCGGCGCTGAAAGCGGCTCAAGGGACATCCACACGACCTTGGTACCAACTTCGAGAGAACGGAGGCGTACCAGCAGGGCGTCATCCAAGATGATCCGGACTGGAGTTGGCCAACTGGCATGAACTGCCACAGCTACCTCTCCGTTGCGGCCGGTTGTGGGAACGGGCCGAGAGTCCCAGCCAGGCTGAACTCAAGGAATGTGGGTGCGGTAAGCCGCCTCATAGTGCGCGCATACGAACGCCAGGCTGCGCGCCAAAATGCCGGCTGTCAGTCAGGTCCGTTGGCAGGTTCGGGGTCGGCGACGAGCGGGTGCGGTGTCGATGTAGAGGAATGATAATGAAGGCCTGGGCGTCAACAATAGCGCGAGCGTTGTTCTGCCTTTCAATAGCATGCTGCGGCGCGTCAGGTGACTATGCGCCGCCTAGGCCGCCAATGCTTCCTCCGGAAGGCATTTACGTTGGCGGCGTTGATGGCGGCGTGTGGGCTGATTGCGGTCCCTCGCAAGACGGAGCCATTCATTGTCGTATCTTTGACTCGACGAGTGGCGAACTGCGCTACGAGTCATGGTTCAGACACTGTCCCCTTGTTGGAACTATTCCTCGGGGACGCGCCGTGATGATCGACGAGGAGGGCTTGCGCATGAACAATGCCCTGCTTAGGCGTGATCGCCCCGACATTTTTCATCCGCCACCGGATGTGCCGGCCACGGTGATCCAAGATGAAATGAGACAGATCGCAGAGTCTTACGAGAGCACAGGGGTGAAGCGTGATTGCTCTCCCGCATCTTCGAGCGAGTGAGCAGCCAGAATGCGCCTTGAGCGCATCCGCATCGCGGCCGTCGTGACGAACGCCAGCCGCTCGGGCATGTCAGAGCCGCGCCGTCCGCGCGCCCTGAAAACCGCTTCTAGGGAAATTTTTCGGAATAGCAGGGCGTCTAGGGGCCGAAGCGCCGCGTATCGGTTTGTCGCGTATAGAGATTTTGCCCACGCCTACGAAAACTCGCGTCATGACCGACGGTTCCTGCAAACTGACCCCGTCGGGTATGAGGACGATCTGAACCTGTATCAGTACGCGTTGAACGATCCGCTCAACCTGACGGACCCCATGGGTATGTGCACGGGGTCGCGCATCACAAACGATGATGGCACGTGCGCTTCGACCGGCGGTTTCACGACCGGCATTGAAGGCATCATGCAGGGCATGGAGCGCCGCTGGAATGAGACTTTCGGGTCGGCCGAGTGGCGTGAACAGGTCGTGCAGGGCGTGATCGAAAACGTCCAAACGGACCTCGAAGGTGCCGAGACAGTAACGCGCGCGGCTCGGAATTCACCCGAGGGCATCATTCTGGGGATCATCTTCGATCCGAGTCCCGCTGGTGAGATTCGCGCGGGAGGCCGTGCGATTGAAGTCGTCAACGGCTTCGTCGATGCTGCTGGCTCTGCGTTCAAGTTTCGACCGCAGTACTATGACCGGCTTTGGGATACGGGGCGGCCTGCTCCGTTTCTTGCGGCGCAGGAAGTGCTAGAAACAGCCACATCTGTTGCTCCCGATGTGATGCCTGGATTCTATCGGTATTCGAACGGTGCGACGGAAATGGTCTACAACCCGACGACACGTGAAGTATGGCATCTGCAACCCATTCGACCGTAAGTGAACGCATGGACGAGCATCGAAGCCGGCTTAGGATTATGTATGGACTATACCGAAAGCGGGATGGCCGAGCCGCACCGTACTTCGAAACGAACTTCGCTGACTACGCGCCGAGCGAGGACGATTGGCGCAACGAAAGAACCACGTTCGAACGCGAATTCAGCGAAGGCGGGGCCGACGTTTGGACCACGATTGTGGTGCCCCTGCTGGAACGCATTCGGGAGAAGCCCTTTGACGCCAATATGCCTGAATATGCTGACCTCGGTTTTGCACAATACATGGGAGCGAAGGCCCTTTTCCAGTACAAACTTAAACTGTTAGGCCAATTCGAAGAGTTCGTTAGGATTTTTGATCAAGTCGAAGTGGACGCGGAAAAGAAGGCGCTTTGGGATTGGGTCACGGCGAAACTCGCCCCCTGGAAAGGGTGACGTACAGAGAAAGGGTGACATAGATTGATTTCGGCTGCTCGCGCTGAATCTATGACGGCGCAAGCCCATGCTTACGAGCCGAGCAGACGGGCAGCATCTACGTCTACGATGCTGCAAAGCGCACCAAATTCGCGTACTGCTACGCGAGGGATCGCTTCCTGCAAACTGACCCTATTGGGTATGAGGACGACGACCTGAACCTCTATCAGTACGTCCACAATGACTGAACCGCACCGGGTTTGCCGGAGGCTCCCTTTCTTGAGAAGGTGGAGCTATGAGCAAACCGAAGACAAGGCCAATTTATTCGCCGGAGGTTCGTGAGCGCGCCGTGCGGATGGTGCTGGAGCAGGCCAAGGAATATCCCTCGCAATGGGCGGCGATCGAAGCGATCGCGCCCAAGATCGGCTGCGCGGCGCAGACGTTGCACAACTGGGTGGTCCAGGCCGAGCGTGACACCGGGGTTCGCGCCGGGCTCACCAGCGACGAGCGCGAACGGATGAAGGCGCCCGAGCGCGAGAACCGCGAACTGCGCCAGGCCAACGAGATTTTGAAGAAGGCGTCGGCGTATTTCGCCCTGGCGGAGCTCGACCGCCGACCGAAGTGATGATCGACTTCATCGACGAGAACCGCGATGAGCACGGGGTCGAGCCGATCTGCAGAACGCTCAAAATCGCCCCTTCGACCTATTATGAGCACGATGCGCGGCTGCGCCGCCCCGATGAAGCGCCGCCGCGCGTCAAGCGCGATGCCGCGCTTAAGCCGGAGATCGAACGGGTTTTCTATGAAAATTTCCAGGTCTACGGCGTGCGCAAGGTCTGGCGTCAATTGCTGCGGGAAGGCTTCGCTGTCGCCCGCTGCACGGTGGCGCGGCTGATGAAAGGCATGGGATTGAAGGGCGTTATTCGCGGCAAGCCGCACCGCACGACGTTCAGCGACGAGGCCTTCTCCGTGCCGACCTTCGAAGCCGTGGTCCGATCCCTGCCGGCGACTCTGGACAGGAAGGCGGAAATCGCCTTCCGGCAGGCTCGCTACTTCGAACGCCAGCCTGCCGAGTCCGTTGACTCTTTCTCCGGTTGCAGTTTCATCAAGGTGTCGGTGTTGGGCCGCATATGGGGCAGTGACTTTCATGAAACAGGTGCTAAGTGCGGTCGCCCTGACCGTATTGCTCACTACAACTTCGTTCGCGCAGGAGCCGCTGATTCAGGGCCTGGTGCAGGCGGCGGTGGAAAACCGAGATCAGCTCGCGCGCATCTCTGCGCGCGGCATTCGGAGTGTCGCTTGCAATATCAGTCCGGGTGCGACGAGTATCACGTACGCTGACCGAGACGCGTTCGATTGCACTTTGAAAAATTCTCTAGGGGCATCCGCCAGACCCACTGTCGTCGTGGGTTTTGATTCAACCGAGGTGGCGCCGTATCCGACGTCCGAGGCGTCCTTCCACGCGCTCGCCGGCACGCTTCCCGATCGCGCGGCGCTTTGGGCCACCGCGGTGGAACAAAGCGGGGGCCAAGTGGCCGTCTGCATCACCAATCGCCCGGAGTCCTGGAGCCTGCTTATTGGCCTCGGCCTGTCGCTTCTAGAGCGCTTCTTCTTCAATCCTCAACGTGAAGAAGAGCGGCTCTATGAGAGCGCGCGCCACTACAATCTCGCGGCTATCTACGATGCGCACCACGGCACTGACGCGCTCACCTTGGTGCAATTAGTATTTTCGCCGCGCAGTGCTGGCCAGATTAATCATCCAGAGTGCAAATGGCGCAGTGTCGAACCGGCGCAGGAGCAGGAGTCTGACGGAGCGCAACCTTGAGTCGGATCCGTGCTCTTCTCTTTTTCTTCGCGATGATTGGGGGTGCGGCCCCACTTGAGAGCAGCGCGCAGGCTCAGACGCGTGACAGCTACTGCACCGCTCAGCAGCAAGGCAGATATTGTTATGAATTGTTCGACGAGTTGGACCCGTGGAAGCCCCGCGAAGTGGCTGTTTATGCTGGCCCTAACCTCGGGGGCGCCGCAACAGCTCTGTTTTATGCACGGGACACTGAAGAGCGCACACAACGCTTTTCCTCTGGCGTTGGACGGCTGACACTCTTGTTCAGGAGCCGCACCGATCCCACTGACGAGTGGGTGACGTGGTGCACTGCGTCAGCTTTGAGCGACAACTATGTTCTAACAGCCTATCATTGCGCTCCTGGCGCATTGCCACAGGCTTATTACCTCGCTGCCGGTTACATCCGCATGAATTATGTGCGCGAAGGCGTGGGGGAAGAAACTGAGCGGTTTCCGTTGGAGTCGGATGTGGCGGCCTGCTCATTCCAGCCGAGCCATGCCGATGAGATCTGTCCTGTTGCTGGCAACAGTGACCGCCGATTGGACTTTTCCATTTTCCGCGTAGGGCCAAACACGAGCGGCGTACGCATCACCCGTAACTTTGGCTCGCTGCTGATCAGTGATCGCACCGCGATGCCAAGGGACAATGTAATCGTGCCCCAGCATCCAGGAAGTCATCCAAAGACTGTCTCGTTCGGCGTGGTCCAGCGGGAGGACTTGGCCGGCCCGCGCTTTCAGCACCTAGCCAGCACGTATGACATGAGTTCTGGTTCGCCGGTATTGAGCTCTACTGACGGGGCTTTTTTGGGCCTGCACGTAGCCGGCGGCTGCAACGATTTTACTCAGGTCACTTCCGGTGTTGTCGGCGGCTGTCGCAACACGGCCGTGTCTGCCGCAAGCATCCTCGCCGCGAGTTCGATCTTACGTGAGATGGTTGTGCGGCGGTCTGGCTCCGAGAATACCACGCACACGGCAACGGGTGAGTTCCGTCAACTTCTGCGGCGGGCCGAAGACGGAGATGCCGAATCCCAGTGGCGCGTGGGCATTCTCTATGAATATGCGAACGCGCCGTTTGATCGGCTTGCTCGAGGTGTTGAGGCCTATTCCGGACAGCCCGGCGAACAAGACTATGCTCAAGCCGCGCACTGGTATGAAGCTGCGGCCGGCCAAGGGTATGTCCCGGCGCAGACTGATCTCGCTTCTCTGTTTATGTTTGGGCAGGGTGTTGAGCGCGACACCGCCCTGGCGCTGCAAATGTTCACCGCGGCATACGAGGCCGGTGATCTTGCCGCGGGCTCTTGGCTCGGGACTCTGTACCTCAACGGCGAGATTGTGGCGCGTGACGAAGCGAGAGGCGTGAGACTATTACGCGAAGCGGCCATAGGCGACATCGTTTATGCGCAGCACACTTTGGGTCATTGGCTGTTATACGGAAGGTCTGGACAAGGCAGCGATCCGCATGAAGGCGCGCAGTGGATTCGACGCGCCGCAAACAAAAATTATGCACGAGCGCAATTCGCGCTCGCGGAGCTGTACAGAAGCGGATATGGCGTGGCGCGGAGCGTCGAAGATGCGCGGCGCATGTATCGACTAGCCGCCGACGGCGGGTTTGAAGCGGCGCGTGAGCGGTTGGTTCAACTCGGCGAATAGTCGACAGGCCCATACCGGAACGATGACGCACATAGGCGATGGTAGAGGCGCGCGACCGTGAGGTCGTCACGCAGCCGCAAATGCAAAGGCCGATGTGCCGGCGCACAATAGCGCGCGCAGGATCTGCGTGCGGTCCATGATCTCCTCCCGTCTCCGGCGGCTGCTCAGGCGGACTGGCGCCGCTCTTGAGGGCCGATGTTCCGGGAGAGTTCCGGGGCGGACAAGCTGTTGGAACCGATAGGCCTTCCCGGCCCACGCCCTGCTACGGGCGGGGAGAGGGGCGAGTTAGGAGGCCTGTCGGTGCACGGCGCCCAAGCGCTGTTTGGCCAACAGGATGCCGCCGGCTACGGCGTCGGCCTTGGGCGCGACCAGCCGCTGGCGGACGTCCTCCGGCAGGTAAGACTCGACATGCTCGGCCAGCCCGCCCGCAAGGGCCACGCGTCTTACGCCGAGCACCAACAACGCACGGGCCAGCTCCGCCACATGCGCGCCGGCGTCCTGCATCAGAGAGATTGCGTCGGCATCGGCCGTTTGCGCGTGGCGCACGACAATCGGCGCCAGCGTGGCATATTCGGTCGCGCTGGCTTTCGTCATCCACGCGGCGACCCAGGACGTGTCTCGATCGAACCGAGACAGCACCTCGTTGAAGAAGGCGCTGGGCTGTTCGCGTCCATCGAGTGAACGTAGCGCGCTGCGCAAGGCATTGAGCCCGAGATCGGCCCCGCCGCCTTCATCCGACGCAGGAAAACCGTAGCCGCCGATGCGCACCGTCCGCCCGCGCAACCGCGTGGTGGCGATCGTCCCGGTGCCGACAATTACGACGCCGCCGCTTTGGCCCCCGAACGCGCCGAGCAGCGCCAGATAGCCGTCGCCCTCGTACCACGCGCCCGCGAACGGATGCCGCCACGCCTCCAGCGCTTCACGCGCGCCGGGCTGGCCGGTGCCAGCAAGCCCGATGCCGGCATACGTGCGCGCCAGCGCGTCATCGTCGAGATTGGCTTCGCGGAAGGCCTGGCGAGCTGCGTCCATGATGGAGCGGATCGCCGAGTCGATGCCCAGCCGCATGGTGGCGGGGCCGGACAAGCCGGCGCCTAATACGACGCCGTCGGCGTTTTCCAGTCGCGCCCGGCACCGGGAGCCGCCGCCATCCACGCCGAGAAACAGCGTTCCGCTCATACCTTCCTATCTATTCTGTATCGCTGAGCGTTCAATTAAGAACGCAGCGAGCCACATCGTTCCGGAGGCGGCGCATGGCCACAGAAGACATCAGTCCGCGCTTCAAAGATTTCGATCTTTGGGACAACGCAGCGGCGCTGCGTGCCCTCTGGGAAGGCCAGCTGGCCGCTGTTGCCGGCGTCGGCGCGGTGCTGGCGTCGATCTCAGACGCCGTCGACGCGGCCGTCCCGCGCCTGCGCGGTGGCGGTCGTCTCATCTATGCGGGCGCCGGCACCTCGGCGCGCATCGCCGTTCAGGACGGCGGCGAGCTTACGCCGACCTTCGGCTGGCCGCGCGAACGTGTTGCGTTCGTCATTGCCGGGGGCGAGGCCGCTCTGCTGCAGGCGATCGAGGACGCCGAAGATATGGGTGCGAGCGCGCAACAGCGTATCGCCGAACTCGATCTCGGCGAGGACGATGTTGTGCTGGCCGCCGCCGCGAGCGGGGAAACCCCATTCACAGTCGCAGCGGTCGAAGCGGCGCGCACGGCCGGTGCGCTAACGATCGCGATCGCAAACACGCCCGGTTCGCGGCTGGCGCGCCTGGGCGAACATGCAATTGTCGTCGAGACCGGGCCCGAGCCGATCGCGGGCTCTACGCGTCTCAATGCGGGCGCTGCGCAGAAGGTGACGCTCAATCTCATCTCGACGTTGATCATGGTGCGTCTGGGCAAAGTCCATGGCGGGCTTATGGTCCACATGCGTCCGACCAACGCGAAGCTCCGCCGGCGCGCCCAACGCATGGTGCAGGCGATCGTCAAGTGCGACGACGCTGCTGCACAAGCGGCGCTCCAAGCGGCGGGTCACGATATCAAACTGGCTGTTCTGATTGCCGGCGGCATGGAGCGCGAGGCTGGGCGCACACTGCTGGCGAAGCACGACGGCAACCTTCGCCTCGCGCTGGCGGAAGCGGCGCCCCAAACCCCGTGATCGCGGAAGAACTTGCTTGCGAGCCGGCGCCGCTTCCGTTTGATGGCGCAATAGGGGAGGCCATTATGCACTTTAGCCGTCGCGCCTTTGGACAAGTTGCGCTCGCCGCTGCGCTCGCGGGGTGTGGATCGCGAACCAGCCAGGATCTGATTGTTCACGGCGGGCCCATCTATACTGGCGTCGCCGCGCAGCCGCGCGTTGAGGCCTTGCGCATCCGCAGCGGAAGGATCGCCTTCGCCGGCGCGCTCGACGAAGCACGTTCCGGCGGGGCGGGCGCGCGCGAAATCGATCTCGCCGGCGCGGCGGCGTTTCCCGGCTTTACCGATGCACACGTGCACCTGAGCGGCGTTGGCATGACGGCGATGCGGCTCGATCTTACCGGCGTCGCCTCGCTTGCAGCGCTGCAGGAGAGCTTGCGCGCCTACGCCGCTGCGCATCCCGACGGCGCGATTGTCGGACGCGGCTGGATTGAAACGCACTGGCCGGAGCGTCGCTTTCCCGGCCGCGCCGACCTCGACGTTATGGTCGGCGACAGGCCCGTATTCCTTGAACGCATCGACGGCCACGCAGCGGTGGTTAATTCAGCGGCGCTGGCGCTCGCCGGCATCGACAACGGCACGCCCGATCCGGCGGGCGGGCGCATCGAGCGCGACGCCGGCGGCGCTGCGACCGGCATGCTGATCGACAACGCGGCAAGTCTCGTCGAGCAAGCGTTGCCCGCACCAACCCCGGAGATGGTGCGCGACGCCTTGCGCCAGGCGGCGCGCCTTTATGCCTCGCGCGGCTGGGTCGGCATCTGCAACATGAGCACAGGCGCAGACGAAGTGGACATGTTCCAAGCGCTTGAGGCCGCCGACGAACTGCCGTTGCGCGCCGATCTCTATCTGGAGCCGGACGCGGCGGACATCGCGCGTGCATACAGCCCGGTCGACAGCGCTGCCAAGGTCCGCATTCGCGGCGTCAAGCTCTATATGGACGGCGCGCTTGGCTCGCGCGGCGCCGCCTTGCTCGCGCCCTACAGCGACATGCCAAGTACGAGCGGATTGCTTGTCACGCCGCTCGATGAGTTGCGCGATCAGCTGCGGCGCGGGCGCGAAGGCGGGTATCAGATTGCGACGCATGCCATCGGCGATCGTGGCAACCGCCTCGTGCTGGACGCGTACCGCGAAGTCTTCGCGGACGCCCCTACAGCGCTCGCCGCCGCGCGCTGGCGCATTGAGCATGCCCAGGTAATCGCGCCCGAGGACATCCCACGTTTTGCAGAATTGGGTGTGATCGCCTCGATGCAGCCCTCGCACGCCATCAGCGATCTGCACTTCGCCCCAGCCCGCCTGGGCGCCGCGCGTCTCGCTGGCGCCTACGCCTGGCGCGACCTGTTACAGTCGGGCGCCGTCATCGCCGCCGGCAGCGATGCGCCGGTGGAGAAAGGCGATCCGCTGATCGAGTTTTATGCCGCCGCGCACCGCCACGACCTTTCCGGTTATGCCGGGCCGGGCTGGCATATTGAGCAGGCGGTCACGCGAGCGGAGGCGTTGCGGATGTTGAGCTGGGCCCCCGCCTTCGCGGTGTCGGACGAGGGCGATCGCGGCACGCTGGAGGTGGGCAAGCGCGCCGATGTCAGCGCCTTCTCGGTCGATCTCATGGAAGCTGAACCGGCCGAGATCCCCGCCGCGCAGGCTGTGCTCACGATTTCCGGCGGTGCGGTGACCCACGATGGCCTTTGACCCTGCGTCCGGGAAGACACACCCGGTTCGCCAGTGCGCTTCCCAGGAAGAAGAGAGGCCTTGCCAAGGCGGCCAAAAGTGACCTACTCCTAGAAAAGACACCGGTAGCAAAATGTATGAAAGCGGTGTCATAGGGATGAAACGGGGCCTGAGCTGGGGCTGACCTATCGCCCAACGCCGGCCCGCGGGGAGGGACGTTATGGCCGCGAAGCACACCGGATCATGGGTGGAAAAAGTACGTTGGGGCAGCGCCTCGCTGAGCGCGCTGGCGCTGGCTGTGGGGCTGAGCGCTGGCGGTGTCGCCTTGGCGCAGGACGATCCGGGCGAGGAAGAGGAGATCATCGTCGTCACGGGCTTCCGTGCGAGCCTGGAAGCCGCCATCGACATCAAGCGCGATGAGGTGGGCGCGGTTGACGCCATCGTTGCGGAAGACATCGCCGATTTCCCCGACCTTAACCTGTCCGAGTCGATCCAGCGCATTCCGGGCGTCG
>CAZHWA010000043.1:0-4287 GCA_964536175.1 uncultured Terricaulis sp.
GACGTCCCGGCACGGATCGGCCCGCTGACGGTGACGGCGCGCTGATCGCCGCGGACGGCGAGCTGACCTTGCGATAGCGCCACACGCCGCGTGCTCATGGCGCCAGCGAAATTACGGATCGAGCCATTGACGGTGAAACGCCAATCCTCGAACGGCACTTCGCGCAGCATCGGCCGTTGGAGGCGCAAGGTTACGCTGCCGTGCCCGCTGACGCTCGCCGCCTCTATCGGCAGACGGTCGCCAAGCCCGAGCGGCTCCTGCAACAGCAATTCGATCATGTGACGCGCCTCGCCATCGGCGCGCGCGCTGATCGTCGCCAGCTCGCCCTTGGGCTTGAAGCGCGGGATGTCCACGCGTCCATCGGTGAGCGTGAGATTGTTGATACGCGCGCTCGGAATTGTCATTTCAAACCGGTTTCCGCGCACAACGGCGCTGCCGGCAACGTTCACCACTGGCGACATGGTCGAAAGGAAGCGCAAGGCGCCGTCGGCCACATTGAAGCGGACGGCGACGGCGTCGTCGGTCAGCGCGCCATCGACCAAATCGGCGGGCCGGACGTCGAGACGAACCGTCGCGTCGGTGACGCGGCCGCCCATCACCGCGCGCATCAGAAACTCGCGCGCGCCTTCACCCAGGCCGATGGGCCACATGTGCACGACTTCACGCGCGTCGAGTTGACCGGTCACTGCGCCGTCGAACTCCACGCCGGTTCGCACCTGCCGCGCATCGCCGACGTCCTGCCAATAGAGCCGGCCCGCCCCGCGCAGCGTCGCCTGCCCCGTGCGCGCCCTCACTTGCGTGAAACGGATCGACCGCTCGGCGGAGACAATGGCGCCGACGATGCGCACGTCGGATAGCGCGATTGGTTCCGGGAATGTCGCCGGCACATCCAACCGCATTGAGGGGAGCGAGATATCGAACGCCGCCGGTTCATTCGGCGCGGCGCGCAGAATAGCGGAGACGTCGCGCACGCGAATGTCGCCGCCTATGCGCGTGCGATCCCCGTTCAGCGAAAGCTGATCGATGATGAGTTCGTCGCTGGCGATATCGTAGCGGCCGTGCAGACGCCCGCCTTCGAGCGAGAACACGCCGCCCGCCATCTCCGCCGAGCCGCGACCGATAACCGCGTCGCCTTCGAACAGCGTAACGCCTCGCTCTCGATCCATGCCGATCGACACCGTCGCGTTCATGGGCGCGTCCAGACCGGCGAATGGGCCGAGGGCCGCCGGTGAGAACAGAGCGCGCGGGCGCGCATCCTGTGCTCCGAATTCGATCACGGCGCTCTGGAAGCGCGTATCGGTAGTAATGCGCAGCGAAGCTGGCGCGGTCAGACCCTCGGCCCCCTCAAGACGCGCATGGGCGGCGAACTCAAGGCTGCGCCCGCGGCGCGTCAGGTCCAGGCTGGCGGCGTCTGCGGTCCAGCGTCCGCCGCCAAGTTCATCGATGATGGACAGCGCGGCGTTAGACACGCTTAGGCCGCGCAAGCCGCCGCCCGGTCCAACCGGGCGGAACGCCGCCTCCAGGCCATCGAGCATGCGCGCCACGCGCTCCTGCAGCGTTTCGTCTGTCGGCTGGGCCGGGATGATGATGTCGGCCGGCGCCCCTTCCGGGCCGAAGGCGATATGGGTTGCACCGTTGGGCTTGCGCGTGACGGTCAGCGCGCCACCCGAAAACTCAGCGCGGACCAGCGATATACGGCCGATAATCAGGGGCAACACGCCCAACTCGATGCGCGCCTCCTCCGAACGCGAGAGCACGCCGCCGCGGCCATCTTCGACCGTCACCCCGACGGCTCGCAATTCGAGGGCATTGCCGTGCCGGCTCCAGGCCAACTCGACCCGCTCGATACCGACCGGCCTGCCCGAACGCGCTGCGCTCAGCTCGGCCTGGACGTGGTTGCGGATGGCATTGAGCTCGATCGGCCCCTGGCTCAGCCGCCACCACGCGACGCCGATCCCGATCGCGAACGCCGCAACCAGGCCCAGCAGAATCTCGGCCGCAATGAGCGTCGAGCGGCGTATCATCGCCCAATCTCCGCCGCCCCTCGAAGGTCTCTAGCGTAAAGACGCAATTTAACGCAAAGCGTCACGCCAGCGCGCATGCAGTGCGCGCCGGCCATCCGGCCGCCGGCCCAGAGGCCCGACATGGCAAAGCAGCTCAAACCTGGCGACCCCGCACCCCCCTTTGATCTACCGACGGCCGGGGGTGGACGCGTCAGTTTGGCCAGCCTCAAGGGCAAGCGCGTCGTCGTTTACTTCTATCCGAGGGACGACACGCCCGGTTGTACCCAAGAAGCGCTAAGCTTCACTGAAAAGGCCAAGGCCTTCGCAGCTGCGAAAACCGCCGTGGTCGGGATCTCGCGCGACAGCGTGGCCAAGCACGACAAGTTCGCGGCGAAACATGGGCTCGAACTGATCCTGGCCTCCGATGAGGACGGAAAGGTCTGCGACCGCTACGGCGTCTGGGTGGAGAAAACGCTCTACGGACGCCGCTACATGGGCATCGAGCGGACCACCTTCCTGATCGACGAAGACGGCCGCTTCGTGCGCATCTGGCCGAAGGTGCGTGTGACAGGACATGTGGAAGAAGTTCTCAAAGAGGTTAAAGGCTTACGCGCGGAATAGGCGTGTTTTACTTTATCCGCAGCAGATTTGGCCCGTTTTTCGCGAAGTCACCGTTAAGAAGCCTGAAATTCCTGTAAACGGCGGCTTCGGGCTGTTGCAATTCGGGAGCGTTTCAGGTTCAGATGACGTCGGTGGGGCTAAGCGCATTTGTTTAGGTTAGCGGCGGTGGGCGGACGATGAGCCAGTTCGGATCGCGGGCGCGGGCGTTTTTTGACCGTGTGTTCCCGGAGCGCCAAATCTATCACCGGAGCGGCGGCACGGTCCGATACGTCTCGTTATCGCCAGGCAAACAGGCCCTTTTGGCGCTCGGAGCGGTCGGTCTCGCCGGCTGGTGCGTCTATGCCACCGCAAACACACTTGCAGAAGGCCCTCAAGCCTCGGCCTCCAACGCCGAGATCGAGCGCGAGCGGGCCAAGTACGATCGATGGCTAAACGAGTCGCGAGCGCAGGCCGCCGCCGCGCAGGCCCTGCTGGAAGAGCGCACGCGCCAGTTTGACCAAGCCACCGCCGAGTTCGAAAGCCGGCACGAAGTCCTACGCTCCCTTCTGGAATATGCCGGCGGCGCCAGCATGCAGTTGGCGGCCGCTCGCCCGATCGAGCGCGATGGCGCGCGTATCATCATGGCCGCGTCGATTGACGAGGCCGATCCGCGTCAATCCCGCGCAATCGCCTCTGAGCCGTATCAGGTTACCACGGTTGGTTTCCGCGCACGCGGCGAGCGGCTGGAGCTCAACCAGGAACACACGCTGGCTGACCTTGAGGATCAGGTCGCCGAGCGCAGCGAGCAGGTGCGCGGCGTGCTCAACCTCACAGGCGTATCGATGAGCACGCTGACCGGGCCAGAGGCCGACGCAGCCGGCGGACCTTTGGTGCCGCAGGATTTCGTCGCCTACCTGCGCGACAGCGGCCTTAATCCCGCGTTCGCTGACCGCGTGGCGCAAGTGGCGGCGCGCATCCACGAGTCGCGTCGCCTCAGCAACATCGCGAACGCAACGCCGCTCGCAGCCCCGGTCGCCGTCGAGTTCCGCACGACGTCAGGATTTGGACACCGCGTCGATCCATTTACCGGCCGTCCGGCAATGCACACCGGGCTGGATATGGCGGCATTCGAGCGCGCGCCCGTGGTCGCCACATCGCCGGGCGTCGTGTCATTCGCGGGCATGCGCTCAGGTTATGGCTATACGGTGGAAATCGATCACGGCCACGGATTTAAGACCCGGTACGGACACCTGCGTGATATACAAGTCCAGCGCGGGGACCGCGTTGCGATTGGCCAGCGCATCGGCTCGATGGGTTCAACGGGGCGGAGCACTGCAACCCACCTCCACTATGAGGTGTGGTTCCGCGGCAGGGCGGTGGACCCTGTTAACTTCTTGAGGGCAGGACGGCATGTTCACGAACAAGGGTAGTCATCGACCATCGGATACCAACGTGCCCGCACTGCCAGACCCAATGACGCAACGCAGAACCGGCTCGGCGCGCAGCGGAATTGCTTCCATCATCGCCAATGGCGTGAAGATTACCGGCACCATCGACGCCGATGGCGCCGAGTTGCAGGTTGATGGCGAAGTTGAAGGCAATGTGCGCGGCGGTTCGTTGACGGTGGGCGACACCGGCATGGTCAAAGGCGATATCGTTTCGGAAAGCGTGACCGTACATGGGC
>CAZHWA010000043.1:4297-10089 GCA_964536175.1 uncultured Terricaulis sp.
GCGCGCGCAAGGTGATGTTGGCGCGCAACGCGCACGTTCTCGGCGACATCGTGCACCAATCGCTTTCGGTCGAGATGGGCGCCGTGTTCGAGGGCCAGTGCCGCTATTTGCAGGATCCGCTGTCGCAGGCTGGCCCCGGCGCGCCGGCTACGCCGCAAATCGTCCAGGAGCGCCCGTCCGCATTCGGCGGCGGCAGCTCTGTGTTCGGCGAGCCTAGCAATGACGACGACCGCATGGTGTCAGGCGTCATCGTCACCGGCGCGTCCAGCTGACTTTGAACTTGGGTTGGAACTCTAAGGCCCGGCTCACGCCGGGCCTTTTTTCTTGCTACTGAATACGCGGCTGTTCCGCAGAACGCGAGGTCTCGGACACTGGCGTCGATTCCCCTGCGAAGCGTTCGATCCAGTCGGCGAAGGCCGCGATGAAGGCCCGCAGCAGATCGCGCGTCGAGGCTTTGAGGATGTCCCCGCTTTCGCCGAACAATTGCGCCGCTGGGCCAAGATAGATTTCCGGTTGCCCGAGCGTGGGCATGTTGAGATAGGCCAGCATCTGCCGCAGATGATGATTGGCGCCAAAGCCGCCAATCTGACCGATCGACACCGACATCACCGCCGCCGGCTTATCGAGCAACGCGCCTTGACCATACGGGCGCGAGGCGACGTCGATGGCGTTCTTCAGCACGCCGGGCACGGAGCGGTTGTATTCCGGCGTGGCAAACAGCACGGCGTCCGCGCCGGCTACATCGTCGCGAAACGCGGTCCACAATTCCGGAGGCGTATCGTTGTCTGCGTCTTCGTTGTAGGGCGGTAAGTCGCCGATCTGAAGGAACTCGAACTTCAGATGCGACGGCGCAAGCTCGACGAGGGCCTTGGCGGCTTTTCGGTTGAAACTCTCTTTGCGCAGACTCCCCACCAGCACGGCAACGCGGCGTTCGACAGGCATAAACGGCTCCTTTTTCCGGATGCCAACGCCCCTGCCCCGCGGTCCGTTTCACGGCGGCGGCGTCAGGTCCGGCGCCCGCGCGTAGTCGATGCGCATGAACGGTCGCCAGACGCCGCCTTCCTCGCGTTCGGTCGCCATGACCAAGTGAGCTCCCTGCAGCGTCCAGATCGAACGCAACCGGCGCCCAACCCCGTCGGCGCCGACATGGGTATGGGGCGCAACCACGAAGGCGTCGCCTTCGACAGAAATCGATCCATTGCTGCGTCCGCCGTCGCTGGCGGCGTAAGCGAACACGATCTGATTTCCGGCGTCGTCGAAATGGTAGGTGGTCTCGCCTGAATAGGCGGTCGGGCGCACGTGATGGGTGTCGACCACGTGCTCGCCCAGCGTTTGGAAGCAGCGCTCGTCGCGAATGTCCGGCTGGCCCTCGAAGACGCCGCGCCAACAGCCGATCAGCGGGGCAAGCGCTTGCGCGGCGCTTTCTTGTTCGGGCGCCGGCGCTGCACAAGACGCCAGCGCCAAAGCAAGACCGAGCGCGCGGATCACATCGCGCCCAGGATGAGACCGATCAGCGTGAATTGCAGCGTGTGATAGCCGCCGTTGATCAGGAACAACGCAAGGTTCTTGCGCTCGAACAGATAGTTGATGCCAAAGCTCGCCGTGACCCAGCAGAGGCCTGCGGTGAGCCCGTAGAGCGCCCCTGTCATCGGGTCGATTTCGCTGCCGAGGAATACGGCGAACGAGGCGCTCGCCACCAGCGCCAGCACGAAGGAGCCGCCGAAGATAAGCGCCATGTTGCCAGATTTGATCTGTTCATCGCTCAGGCCGGCTGCGGTCTGCCATTGCCTTGCGAACAAGGCCGAATACCAGACGCCGCCGAGAACGAACGAGCTTGCCGCCGCGGCGAACACCGCGAGCCAGTTGATTTCCATGTTCTCCTCCCCTTCTTCATAGAGCGCAGGTCTTCAGCCCGGCGCGTTCTTCTGCAGCGCGTGGGACGCGGGTCTGAAGACCCGCGCTCCGGTCCTACGCTACTTGCTTGGCCGCTTGCTCCAGCAACTCGAAATGCGCACGCAGTTGCGCCACTGCGCGGTCGAAATAGGCGACGTCGCGATGCGTGCGCGCTTGCATTACCCCCCCCTCCATCGCCGTCAGCACAAATTGGGCGAGCGCGCCCGTGTCCGTGTTTGCCGGGATGCGCCCCTTCGCTGCATGGAGGCAACGTTCGACGGCGCCGGTCCAGTTCGCGAAATTTTGCGCCAGCAGCTCGCGCACTTTGGGGTCGGGTTCGTGCAGTTCGAGAGCCAGCGAACCGATCGGGCAGCCATAGGTGCACTCGCTTTCGACCATCATGGTGCGATAGCCGTCGAGCAGCGCGAAGACTTTCTCGATGGGATCGTCGACCCGTCCACAAGCCGGCTCGAGCAGCATCTCGTGAATGCCGTCGCGGTAGGCTTCGAGTACGCCGATCAGAACGTCCTGCTTGGACGGAAAGACGTGGTAGAGGCTGCCGGAGTTGAGCTGCGTGCGGGACAGCAGGTCGGCGATCGAGGTCGAGTTGTACCCCTTGAGCCAGAACAGCTCCATCGCCGCACGGATGATCTTGTCGCGCGTACTGTTCATCGCGCCGAAGACTCACGCATGCCTGTTGATTGATCGATCAATCAATTCTTGTCAACCGCGCGCTGGTTCCCCGCCCGTAGCCCGGACGCCGTGGGCTTTCGCTGCAGCCATGTTCGCGGTAACGGCGGGTGGACATGGGAGGCCTCGATGCGGACGATTTTGAGCGTTCTTCTGCTGGGCTTGGCCGCATGTACGCCTGCGCCGAGCACGTCGCCGCCCACGCCGCCTACGGCTGAGCAGCCGGCCGACCCCTACGCGTCCTCTCCGCTCTGCAAGGCTCAGTGCGAGGACCGGATCATGCGCTGCCGCGACACCCCTGAGCATCCGTGTCCGACCATGTACGAGTGCATGTCGACCTGCCGCGAACCGTCGGATCCAACGAGCGGCCCTGCCTCCACGCCATAACAAGCTTTGCACGACTGTTAGCGTTTGACCGTCGGCACGATGTCGGCGAACTCCGCCGGCGTCAGCGCCAGCGAGCCAATGGGCAGCGGGTTGCCGGGCTCGATGAGCACGGCGAGGCGCCTCTTGAAGACGCTTCCCTCAACGTAGAACAGCGCCGTGCGCGCGCCGCGGTCGCTGTCCACGCGAAAAGCAAACGCCGCGCGATCGGGCCCCTCGGGCCAACTCTCATGCATCGGCGCAAAGGCGCCAGCATGCAGCGCATGAAATCTAAGACCAGCCATTTCACATAAGGCACGTACGGCCTTGTAAGAGGGGTCGTCGCGCTCCTGCGCGGCCCGCAGATGAGCCGCCTCCTGGCGGCGATTCTGGAACAGACGATTGCGATTGGCGATGTGGTTCAGCTGCACCGTCATCTGCGCGTCGGGGACGAGCTTCAGTTTGCGCAAACTCTTCAGCCAGATCTTCTGGCGCGGCGTCAGCGGCTCCTCCGCTTCCAGCGCGGCGAACTTGCCATCCAGATCGCGCCAGGCGGCGGCGATGTTGCGATAGCGATGTTCGGCCATCAGCTTGCGCATTGCCTTTTTGGGTCCGCGCCGCAACCGGACCATGAGCTCGAACAATTCCAGATGGGGATCGGCCAGCATGCTCTTGAGGCCCGCCGCGCAGCAGCGGAGCGCCAGCTCATCGCCGCCACGAGCCGCGAAGTACTGAGCGTGGCCGCCGGCCTTCGCCTGTGCGACATAATCGTGTGCGTAATAGCTCCACAACGCCTCCGGAGCGAATTCGCCAGGAATGAAATGGGCCTGATCCCGAAGCGCCTCGACCCAGGCATTGCAGGCCAAGACCAAATACGAGGGCTCGGCGCTCGCGGCAGCGCTTTCAGGAAGCACAATTTCGTCAACCAGCAAGCCCTGGTAGGTCTGCAACGGCGATGAGCCTGTGCAACGGGTGCGCTGGTACTGAGCCAGCCAACCGCCTGGCTCCGGCGTCTCGACCGCGGGCGCCACTTGAGGCTCGCCGATGCTTCCCTCTGCCATGGGGAGCATTAAGCCCATGTCAGGTCAGGTCTTCCACAGGAATTTATCGGCGGAATGCTCGCCCGCAGGCGAGCGACGCCCCCTTGCCGCCCTGGCCTGACTGACGGAGCCTAGAACCGGAGTGATCGCGAATGCGCTGGGTCATTGTTGCATTGGTCTTGGCGGTCTCCGCCCTGCCGGCCTCGGCGCAGACGGCGCCGATCCTGGTCGGCGAACGCATGTTGTGTAGCGCGCTCGACGAGATCGCCGAGGCCGCGAATGCGGCTCGCGCCGCCGAAGCGGCTCGCGTGCGCTCAATGGCCTGCCAGCTCCCGGTTGACGATATCGACCCCGGTTGGGCCGAAGCGTTGCTTACAGATCGTCCTCTTCAGTTTGAGCGCGCCCGCGATGTGCTCACCGTAGTCGCGCGATCGGAGCGCGATGAGGTCTGGCTGTGCTGTTCCTTGCACACGCAGATGACACGCCTCGGGAATAGCAATTACTTCGCGGCGCGGTTTCGTTTGGCCGAACTCGATCGGGCGCTGCTCTACTTCATACCGACCGATCGAGTCGGCCGCCGCGTGCCCGATAGCGACAAAGTCGTTTATCGCGGGCCGGATGCGCCGTCGGCGCCGGCGTTGATGCTCAACGGTGCGCTCGAAGGGCAAGTTGTTGAGACGACGCTGTGGAGCACGGAGCTCGATGAGACGCGCAAGCTCGTCATTTATCTTCCGCCTGGCCACGCCGCCGACGCGGAGTATGCCGCGCTCGTGGTCGCTGACGGCGATTCCGTTCACTACTACGCCCGGATGATCGAGCCGATGATCGCGGCCGAAGAGATCGCGCCGCTGGTGCTAATTGGCATTCCGTCCGGCCAGGATGGCATCGTCGAGGATCGCTCCGCGCTCAATCTCGATCTGCGCGCGGCCGATTATCTCCCAGCGTTCGAAGGCGCCGGAGATCGCTTCGATCGGCACATGCGTTTCGTGACGGACACGCTGCTGCCGTTCGCCGAACGCGAGTACGGCGTCACGCAGGACCGAGCCCGGCGCGGCGTCGACGGGTTTTCTAACGGCGCCGTATTCGCATACTGGGCTGGCGTGCTGCGGCCGGATTTGTTCGGCGTGGCGCTGGTGCGCTCCAGCGGCTATCGCGGGGACGCCAACGTCGAGCAGCTGGAAAATCCAATGCGCGCGCGCTTTCTGATGAGCGCCGGCATGTACGAAACGCGGTTCTGGGTCTCGACTCAGCGGCGCGCGGAAGCCTTGCGCGCGGCGGGATATGACGTGACGTTTCGCTCGCTCGCGGCAGGCCATGCGCCGGATCAAGGCAACATCGCGTTTGCCGATTTCGTACGCATGGCCTTCCCTCCCCGGAGGGAAGGGTGACAACTCGCGCGCAGCGTAAGTTGTCGGGTGGGCGATGGCGCCATCGTTTGTAAGATCACCGCCGCCCGCCCCGCCCGTCGTCGAAGCACAGCTTCGCGACACCCCCTTGCGGGGAGGGAGGGCTAATCGATGTCTTCGATCGGCTGTTCGCCGGCGCCGCTGACTCTCGCGGCCAATGAGGCGGCCATGAAGCGGTCTAGGTCGCCGTCGAGCACGCCTTGGGTGTCGGAGGTTTCGACGCCCGTGCGCAGGTCTTTGACCATCTGGTAGGGCTGCAAGACGTAGGAGCGGATCTGCCGGCCCCAGCCGATTTCGGTTTTGGAATCGGCCAGCTTCTGCGCTTCGGCTTCGCGCTTCTGCAGTTCGGCTTCGTAGAGCCGCGCGCGCAGCATGTCCCAGGCGGCGGCGCGGTTCTTGT
>CAZHWA010000044.1:0-9954 GCA_964536175.1 uncultured Terricaulis sp.
GTCCGGGCGCATTCGCCGCCTCATCGTCGCGGCCTTCGCCGGCCTCCGTCTCGCCTCGCGCCGCCGCCATCGGCGGCGGCGCGCGATCATCCATCGGCGCGGCGGCGCCGCCAACGCTCTCTTCGGTCGCCACCGAAACTGTCGACTGCTCGGCCTGGCCGCATCCAATCAGAAGGCCGGCTAGCAGCAGCCCCGCCGCAAATCGACGCATAGCAGCTCTCCCTCCGTCATCACCAAGCGCGGCTTGGCGAACAACGCAACCCTTTCTAGAACCGAGGCCGCATTATGGGCGGGCCCGGACCTTTCCAAGACAAGCCGGCGTTGCGGGTGGAGGGCTTGAGCCTCGCGCGCGGCGGCCGGGTATTGTTTACGGACGTGAGCTTTGCGGCGCCGCCCGGCGGTTACGTCGAAGTGCGCGGCGCCAACGGCGCCGGCAAGACCAGTCTGTTGCGCGCGCTGGCGGGTTTCTTGAGGCCCCGTGCTGGCAGCATCGACTTTGCCAACATCTCCGAGCCGACGTTGGCGCTGCACTATGTGGGACACGTCAACGCGCTCAAACCCACCGCGAGCGTGCGCGCGCACTTGCATTACTGGGCTGGTCTGTTTGGCCGCTCTTTGGATGAAGCCAGCGTACTAGCCCGGGTCGACCTGCAAGGCATGAGCGAACGCGCGGCGCGAACCCTGAGCCAGGGTCAAGCGCGTCGTCTTGCGTTGTCGCGACTGCTGATTGCGCCGCGGCCGATCTGGCTGCTCGATGAACCGGCGGCCGCGTTGGATAAATCTGGGCGCAACCTGGTGCGCGATCTCATCGAGGCACACCGATCGGCAGGCGGCATCGCTGTGGCGGCGGTGCACGATGCGCTCGGGCCGGCGCCGTCGCAGACAATCACGCTCGGGCCATGAGCGCCTTCGCAGCAACCTTCCGGCGCGATCTGGCGCTCATGTGGGGCGGCGGCGGCGGCGCGCTGGCGCCGCTCGGATTCTTCCTGGGTGCAACGGTGCTCGTTCCCTTGGCCATGGGCCCGGAGCGCGCGCTGCTGCAAAGCGCGGGTCCGCCACTTGTATGGATCGCCGCTGCACTCGCCGTATTGGCCACGCTTGAGCGCTTGTTTCAGGCCGATCTTGAAGACGGCTCGCTGGATCAGATGCTGCTTTCGCGTGCGCCGCTCGAAGCGCTGGTCCTCGCCAAAGGAGCGGCGCTCTGGGTGGTGGTGGGCGCGCCCCTCGCACTCGCCTCGGCGCCTGCGGCCATTGCCCTTCAGGCGCCCCTGGAACGCATTCCCGCCGTCGTTGCCAGCTTGGCGCTGGGCATGGCCGCCTTCATCGGCGCCGGCCTGGTGGGAGCGGCGGTGACCGCCGGGGTGAAGCGGGGCGGGGTGCTCATCGCGCTTATCGTGTTGCCGTTTTTTGCCCCGCCGATCATCTTCGGCGCGGCCGTCGCCGGCGGCGAGGAGGTCTTCGCCGCCTTTCTTATCCTGGCCGGCAGCGCGCTGGGCGCATGCGCGCTGGGCCCTTTGGCGGCAGCTGCCGCGCTTCGCTTTCAGGCGGAATGACCGCATTGCGTTCCAGCTCGAACTCGGATTGCTAGCCGCCGCGATGCTCTCAACCCTCGCCAACCCTGCGCGCTTCATGCGCTTCTCGGCCTGGGCGACCCCGCTCAGCCTTGCGCTTGCGCTTGTGTTGTTCGGGTTTGGCCTGCCGTGGGCGCTGTTTTTTTCGCCGGCCGACTACCAGCAAGGCGAGACGGTGCGGATCATGTACTTGCACGTCCCCGCCGCCTGGTGGTCGCTTGGCATTTACGTGTTCATGGGTGCGGCCAGTTTCGTCAGCCTAGTCTGGCGTCATGTGCTGGCCGATGTCGCAGCGCGTTCGGCCGCCCCCATCGGCGCCATGTTCGCCGGATTGTGCCTGGCGACCGGTTCGCTCTGGGGGGCGCCGACCTGGGGCACATGGTGGGAATGGGACGGCCGCCTGACTTCCATGCTCGTGCTCTTCATCATTTATCTCGGCTATCTCGCGCTTTGGAACGCCATCGAGGATGAAGAGAAGGCGGCGCGGCTAGCCGCCATACTTTGTCTGGCTGGCCTGATCAATATTCCGATCGTACACTTCTCGGTGGATTGGTGGTCGACCTTGCATCAGCCGGCCAGCATCTTTCGCGCCGAGGGACCATCCATTCATGTCTCGATGCTCGGACCCCTGTTCACGATGGCGACAGGGTTTTTGTTCCTGTTTGCAGCCTTGACGATGATGAATATGCGTGCGTCGATTTATCGACGGCGGGTCGAAGCGGCGCGCATGCGCGAGGTCCAAAGATGATCGAAGGCGGTTGGACCTATGTGTGGGTCGCTTATGCGTTGTCCTTGAGCGCGCTCATGGCGTTGGCGATCGTCGTCGCCTGGCGCCTTGCGCACTGGGCCGGACGGGCGCGCAGCCTGGAGCGCCAGCCATGAACCGCGCCCTCGCATTAATTCCGATCCTCGCGTTGCTGACGCTGATCGGCGTCGGCGCTTTTCTGCTGACGCGCGAGCAGGCGCGCGAGACCTTTTCCGAGGGGCGCATTGGCAGGCCAGCGCCGGCTTACACGCTGGCGAATCTTGATGGCGGCGCGCCGGTGTCCGCCGCCGACCGCAGCGGCCGCCCGTATTTGATCAATGTATTTGCCTCATGGTGCACGCCGTGCCGTGCAGAGCATCCGCAACTGATGGCGCTGCAAGCCGGCGGCACGGACATTGTCGGCGTCGCGTACAAGGACCGGCCAGAGGCCACGACGCGATTCCTAGTGGAGTTGGGCGATCCCTTCGCCGACGTCGGCATGGACCCGGACGGACGCTTCGGCCTCGAACTTGGCATCACCGGCGCGCCAGAAACGTTCGTGATCGGCGCGAACGGAACGATCCAGGCGGTTTATCGCGGCCCATTGACGCCGGAGGCGGTGGAAGAAACGATTCTACCGGCATTGGAGCGCGCAGCGGAGTAGGGGCGGAGCCCTAGCTGCGCGGTTTGCGGGGCACGCGTCGTGTTGCGGTAACGCGCGGCTTGGTTTTGCGCTTGCGGTTGCGCGCCTCGCGCTTTGCCTGACGGCGCGCCGCGCGCTCTGCGTCTGCGGCGGCGGCGTTGGCCAGTTTCAATAACTTCATCAGGATATTCTGCAGCGACTTGGCTTTCGTTCGCGGCAGCATGTCGAGGATCGCCGCGTCTGCGGCGCGCGCGTGTCGCGCGAAGGCCTGGAAGGTCGCTCGGCCCTTCGCCGTCGGTTTCACAGCCCGGACGCGGCCGTCTGCCGTCGAGTTCGTGCGCTCAATCAGCGTGCGCCGCTCTAACCGCTTCAGGATGTCGCCAAGCGTCGAGCGGTCAATGCCGGTCACACGCACCAGATCCATCTGGCTGAGGCCAGGGTTCTCCGAGACCGACGCAAGCACCGCGAACTGGCGCAATGTGAGCTTATCGCCAACCAATTGGGTAAACCGATCGGCGGCCAGCTGTTCGGCGCGGTGCAACAAATGACTGGTCGATAGCGCGAGCCGGTACGGCCCGGACTCAACAGGGTCCGCTGTCTTCCGAGCCATGGTCCGCCGCCCCAGAAAGTGGGGAAACTCTAGCGTCGAACATTACCAAAGCAATCATGTTCATCGTGGCGTTCCCTCGTCCGGCGAAGACAGTGGCCGAGATTCGCGCGCTTTAGGCTTGCGAGGAGTCCGGTTCAGGCGCGCGATCGCCGCGATCGTGTTTGAGGATCATGGGGGTTTGGAGCAGTGCGAAGATCAGGAACGCTGGATAGGCGAGCGCGGTGCGCAGATTCAGCCAAACGTCGAAATTGCCGTTGGCTTCGTTGTAGTAGTAGCGCAGCACCTCGTTCAGCAGCGCGATCGCAACATAAAAGATCGCCCAGCGCCAAGCGAGCACGTTCCAGATTTTGTCGGGCAATGTGAAGACATGGCGGAACAGCAGCTTCCAGACATTCTGTTTGATCGCTAACGAAAACACGATGGCCGCGGCATAGAATAGAAAGGTCGCGGTGAACTTGATCTGGATGATCGCCGGGTCGTGTAACAGAATGGTCAGGCCGCCAAAAGCGACCACCAGCGCGCCGGTGACAAGCAAAACCGGCGGGACCTTGCCCCGCTGCAGTTTGCACCAGCCGATCGCAGCCAACGTGGCGGCGATGAAAAGGCCGATACTGATGTAGATCGCGTCCTCTTTTGTGGCGTCGATGCGATGCAGCACGTTGTACGAGATGACGAACACGGCGATGGGCCCGAGATCGATCAGGAGCTGGTTCGCCCCGCCTGACTTAGCGGGTTTTGCGGGCGCGATCGGAGCGTCGTCGTTCATGCGCTCTGATACGATAAAGAGGCGCGCGGAGACCAGACGCTTGCGCTGAGCGCCAAACCCTGCCCAGATCGAGGCTTCAGGGAGGAGGGGTATGCGCTGGAGCGGTATTTTCGGGCTTGCCGCATTGGCGGCGTGCGCGACAGCGGCGCCCAGCGCCGATGGTGAGGCGGCGGCGCCCCGATCCCTCGGCGAAATCCTGGAGCAGGCGCCGGCGTCAGACTGGGCGGCGCTCGATCCGGATTGGACGCTCTACATGGAGCTGCCGCAGGGCCGTGTGATCATGGCGCTCTCGCCAGATTTCTCGCCAGAGCACGCGGAAAATGTGCGCGCGCTAGCCCGCGCACATTACTGGGACGGGGCCGCAATCACGCGCGTTCAGGACAATTACGTTGTGCAGTGGGGACGGCCCGAAGGCAGCCCCGCCGACATGGGCGGCGGACGGGCCGAGATCGAAGCGCATGAGTACTTTCGCAGCGCCGAGGGCTTGCCGTTCACTCCGTTGCCTGACCCGGATTCCTATGCAGAGCAAACCGGCTTCACCGGCGGCTTCTGGGCCGCCCGCAACGAGCGCGGCGAAACCTGGATGATCCATTGTTATGGCGCCATCGGCGTCGGGCGCGAGAACCCGCCCAACACCGGCAATTCGACGGAGCTCTATACGGTGATCGGGCAGGCCCCTCGCCACCTCGACCGCAACCTCGCCATGGTAGGGCGCATCGTCCACGGCATGGAATTGCTCACGTCACTGCCGCGCGGCACGGGACCGTTGGGCTTCTATGAGCAACCCGAACAACGCACGCCGATTCGTTCGGTGCGCCTTGCATCGGACGTGCCGGAGGGCGAGCGAACGAATCTCGAAGTGCTGCGCACCGACAGCCTGTCCTTCCGCGATGTGATCGCGTCACGCCGGCATCGCCACGAGGAGTTCTTCGTCGAGCCCACAGACCGCATCAATGTCTGCAATGTGCCGTTGCCGGTGCGGGAGCGGTAAAGCGCGTCAGCGCTTGTGAAATCCGTTCACAACCAAGGTGCGCAATGCTCGTTCGCGTCGGCCGGCGGCGGTCGCCACATGAGGGGTCCAGCAAGGAGCCTATCATGACGCCGTTCGACCCCCATCCTTCGAGCTTCGATGTCAACACCTTCCCGGCAAGCTTCAGACGGGCAGCCGTCGCTCTCAGCGTGCTCGTTATCGCAGTCGTGCTGTTCGAAGCGGCTGCCGTGTCTGCAACCGTCCCAGCCTAGGAGCAGGCCATGAATCGCTCACTATTTAGCCAGGTTGTCGGCGTCGCCATACTGACCGGCGCCACGATAACGCCAGTCATTCTGGTCGGGTTGATCGTACAAGGTCTGCAGTTGGCCTTCGCCTCGGTCTAACCAAGGCCGACCAGGGCGCGTGCGAAATTTTCCGCATCGAAAGGCTTCAGGTCTTCGGCCTTTTCGCCGACGCCCACGAAATGAATCGGAATGGCGTGCCGCTGCGCCAGCGCGACGAGCACGCCGCCCTTGGCGGTGCCGTCGAGCTTGGTCATGACGAGGCCCGTGATCTCTGTCACTGAGCGGAAACTCTCGACTTGAGAGAGCGCGTTCTGGCCGACGGTGGCATCAAGCACCAGCAGCGTCTCGTGCGGTGCGTCCTCGTCGAGCTTGCGCATGACACGGATGATCTTGGCCAGCTCCGCCATCAGCTCGGACTTGTTCTGCAATCGGCCGGCCGTATCGATCAGTGCGACGTCCGCATTCTCGTCCTTGGCGCGTTTCACGGTTTCGAAGGCAACGCCGGCAGCGTCGGCGCCTTGCGCCGAAGACACGAACACGGCGCCGGCGCGATCGGCCCAGACTTTGAGCTGTTCGATCGCGGCCGCTCTGAAGGTGTCGGCCGCGCCGATCGTGACCTTCGCGCCGGCGTGGGCGAGATTGTGCGCGATCTTGCCGATGGTGGTGGTTTTCCCCGAACCGTTGACGCCGATCACCAGCACGATGCGCGGCTTCGCTCCTTGGGTCAGGTCGAGCGCGGCTTCGCGCGGCTTTAGGATGCGGGCGATTTCGGACGCCAGCGCCTCGCGCGCCTCAGTCTGCGCATTGTCCTTGCTGAAGCGCTGGGCAGCGAGCGCGGTAGCGATGCGTGAGGCTGCAGATGCGCCCATGTCGGAGGCTATCAGCACCTCTTCCAGCTCTGCGATGTCAGCGGCCTCCAGCCTTTCTTTGGTGAACACCGAGGTGAAGCTGTCGGCCAGCTTAGCCGACGACTTGCGCAAACCATCGAAAAGGCCCTGATGTTCGGCGGTCTCGTGCTGCTGCCGGTCAGCGGCGTTCTTCTTTTTGTCGAACAGGCCCCAGATCATGCCGGCACACCGATTAGGTGTTGGCCGTCATGGGCAATGAAGCGCAGCCGCACAAACGCCTCCCGTCTTCCTCGGTGGAAGGGGGTCGTGCGCGAAAGGCGTACAGGCGTGAAGTCCGGCAAGCGTGCAAACCCGTCGCGTTCGACCAGTGCGGAACCTTCACGCCCAACCCAATTCTGCAGATGTCGGGCCAGCGCCATAGCTCCCGCCTTGCGCAACTCCGCGGCGCGTTGCTTGACCTGGCGACGTTCGAGCTGCGGCATGCGCGCCGCCGGTGTGCCCGCACGCGGGCTGAACGGAAACGCGTGCACGAACGCCAGACCGCACTCTTCAACCAACGACAGCGTGTTGGCGAAATGCGTCTCCGTCTCGGTCGGGAAGCCGGCGATCAGGCGCCAAGAGCAATATCCGGGCGCGCCGCCTTCAGGCGCTGGCACAGACCTACAGCTTGCGCGCGCGAGTGCCGGCGTTTCATGCGTTTCAGAATAAGATCGTCGCCGTGCTGCAGCGAAAGATGCAGGTAGGGGGCGACGCGGTGGTGCTGCGTGACCAGTTCGAACAGCTGCTCGTCCATCTCTATGGCGTCGAGCGAGGAAAGCCGCAAAAACGGCAACTCCGGGGCGTGCTTCAGAATGCGCGCCACCAGCGAGCCAAGCTGAGGGGCGCCGGGCAGGTCGCCGCCCCAGGAGGTGAGATCGACTCCAGTGAGCACGACCTCCGGAACGCCGTTGGCGGCAAGCCGGCGCACTTGTTCGACTACGTCGCCCGCCGGCGCCGAGCGCGAATTGCCACGCCCATACGGAATTACGCAAAAGGTGCAGCGGTGATCGCACCCGTTCTGCACCTGCACATAGGCGCGCGTCCGCACGGAGAAGCCGTCGATCAGGTGCACGGCGGTTTGCCGCACCGCCATGATGTCGGACACTGACACACGCTCGTGTTCGCCGGAAAAACTCTCGCCGCGCATCTTTTCTGCGTTGCCGATGACGCGGCTCACTTCAGGCATCGCCGCAAAGCTCATGGGGTCGATCTGCGCAGCGCAGCCGGTGACAATCACTTCGGCGTCGGGGCGTTCGCGGCGCGCGCGCCGGATGGCCTGGCGGGCCTGGCGCACGGCTTCGCCGGTAACGGCGCAGGTATTGACGATCACTGCGTTCTTGAGCGCGGCCTTGTCTGCCAGCATGCGCATGGCTTCGCTCTCGTAGGCGTTGAGGCGGCAGCCGAGCGTCACGATCTCGACATCGGCGCGCGGAGATTTTGCGGGCGCGTGCATACAATGAAGGCAATAGGGCAATGGGACAGCAGGGCAATATGTAGATGCGAAGAGGGCCGCCGCCACGCCGCAACGGCCCTGCTGACCTATTGCCGATCGGCTGGCGTCTTACTTCGCGACGTCGTCGCCCGCGTCCGCCGTTTCGCCCACGAAGTCCTCTTCGCGCGCCCCGCCGGCGCGTTCGGCGATGCGGGCGGATTTGCCGCGGCGCTCGCGCAAGTAATAGAGCTTAGCGCGCCGCACCTTGCCGCGCCGTACAACCTCGATCGAATCCACCGTCGGAGAGAAGAGAGGAAAGACGCGTTCGACGCCTTCGCCAAAGCTGATCTTGCGTACGGTGAAATTGGCGTTGAGGCCGGAACCCGAGCGGGCGATGCAGACGCCTTCGTACGCCTGGACGCGTTCGCGCTCGCCTTCCTTGATTTTCACGTTGACGCGAACGGTGTCGCCCGGATCGAAAGCCGGGACGGTTTTGCCCTTGGTGACGCGGGCGATTTCTTCTTGTTCGAGCGTCTTGATCAGGTTCATCGGCGCACCGGAGCGCACAGGCGTAAGGCCGGCGCTTCCATAGGAAACCACGGGAAAGCGGGGCGTATAAGGGAAGGCCGGGGCGCTGTCGAGGGGCGTCAGGAGCGCCAGGTAGGCGCGCAGCCCACAAAGTTCAGGATCTGGCCATCCGGGTCTCGGATCCGGAGCAGGGCATGCTCGCCGCCGCGGCCGAGTTGGATGGCGATGTCGCGACCGGCCGCGTCGCGGAGCCCGATAAATCCTTCGGCCTCGCTAATCACCGCGATCGCCCCCATGCCGCTGGCGAACCAGGTCATGGAGGCGTCCGGGAAGAAATAGGCGAGCTCCGGATCCTCGGTTGGCACCACGAGCAGCCCGCGCAGCGCCCGGACCCGGGCCAGCGATTGGGGGGTCAGCACCGGGGGAAGCGCCGCCTCGACCGCCGCAATCTCTTCGAGCGCGCCGGCGCAGGCTTCATCGACGGAACCGGCGCCCGCCATCGGGCGCCACATGGCTGAGAGGGCGCGGGCGGCGCTGACGATGTCGGGACCGGCTGTTTGCGCAAACGCCGGCGCGGGCATGAGCGCCAACAGAGCAGCGAGGAAGGGACGCAGCATCAATCGCCGGTGCGCTTCAAATCTGGCCGTCTTTGGGCGGTGAGGCGCTCGCGCTCAGCGCGCCGCCACGCAGCCACTTTCGCGTGATCGCCCGACGTGAGGACATCGGGGATGAGCCGCCCCTCCCACTCGCGCGGGCGCGTGTATTGCGGATGCTCGAGCAGCCCTTCGCTGAAGCTCTCCTCGACGAGCGAGGCCTCGTTGCCCAACACGCCTGGCAGCAGCCGCACGCAGGCTTCCAGCACGACGAGAGCTGCTGCTTCTCCGCCGGCGAGCACGGCCTGGCCCACGGCTATTTCGCGCATGCCCCGCGCTTCTATCACGCGTTCATCGAGCCCCTCGAAACGCCCGCAGAAGAGCACGAGCCCCGGACCGGCCGCCCATTGGAGCGCCATCGCCTGTGTGAACGGCTCGCCGCGCGGCGAAAGATAGAGCAGGGGGCGCCCGTCCCGGTGCAGGCTGTCGATAGCCGCCGAGGCCACGTCGGGACGGATAATCATCCCAGCGCCGCCGCCTGCCGTGGTGTCGTCGACGCTCTTGTGCGGGCCCACGCCAAAGTCGCGCAGCTGCACAGTCTGCAGTGACCACGCGCCGTCACGCAGCGCTTTGCCGATCAGCGACAAGCCAAGCGTGCCTGGAAAGGCTTCGGGGAACAGCGTGATGACGGTCGCGGCGAACATCGACGCACCGTAGTGCGGGCGAGCTTACTTCCCAACCGGTTCTGGCGCGGGCGGGTCGATTACAACGCGTTTGGCGGCCAGGTCCACGTGTGGGACCGTTTCCTTCGTGAAGGTTACCCGCACGTTGGGGCCGCCGTTCGGAGGGCGATACTCGATGATGTCGCCGGCGCCGAAATTCCACACCGCGACGATGTCGCCAA
>CAZHWA010000045.1:0-9888 GCA_964536175.1 uncultured Terricaulis sp.
GGACATGGCGGTCGAGCCCTTCTCCTCAGGCTATCAATCTCCCGGCTGGCGGCGCGCCCAAGAAAGCATGAGCCAGCGCGGCGGGTTCAGTTCAAAGCCGCCTCTGTTGGAAGGCGATGCGCGGCTGGTGGCGCGGAGCGGCGAGGGCGACAGCAGTTACGGCGTCGGCGATCGCATCTTCCACCAGAAGTTCGGCTACGGCCGCGTGCGCCAAGTCGAAGGCAACAAGCTCACCGTGGATTTCGACAAGGCCGGCGAGAAGCGTGTGATCGACAGCTTCGTCGTGCCCGCGAGCGCGGCTTGAGGCTGCGTAGGACCCAAGTCAGTACGAGCCTAGCAGCTCCCCACCCGCTCGATCGTCACGCGGCCTTGCCGGGTGGCTGTGACGCCGTTCTCCTGCGACGTGACCGAAAGATCCATATCGGCGCGATTGTTTCCGTAAGCGCCGAATATCTCCATGGTGCGCGGCGAGCCGCTTTCATCGAGGCACACAACGCGACCTTCAATCCGCCCGTTCGCTGTGCTGATGGTGTTCTCACTGCATGCCTGCTCATCGTCGGACTGAACGGTGTCGTTGATCAGGTCGGCGATCTCGCCAGAACTGACGCATTGCTCGGTCGACATCACCGGCGCGTCGGCGCCCGTCGACGCGGGCGCATATCGCACCGTGGTGCGATACTGCCCCGGCGCCATCGTGGAGACAGGCGCGGTCGGATCGGGCCCCGTGTCAGAGGGTGCGCAGGCTGCCAAAGTCAATCCGAGGCCTAGCATCGAAATGAATTGCATCCGCATCGCACCCTCCTCCGGTTTCTCCGCCGAGAACGCATGAGCGCGGTATTTGGCGCCATCGCGCTTGCCCGGCGCCTGGCGAGCCTCTAGCGAGCGGCAATGCTTCTGCTCACCGCCCTCGGCGACCTCGCCCAAATCCGCGCCGCGGCGGATGAGTTGGATCGTCACGATCCCTCGCCGGCCGACGCCGTCAGCTGGTTCGAGGAAAGCCCGGGCAAATTCCGGCTTGAAGTGTACGTGCCGACCAAGCAGGACGCGGCCAGCGCGCAGGCCATTGTCGGTGCGGCCGCGCCTGAACTGCATCTGAAGCAAAAGCGCATCAAAGCTAAAGACTGGGTGGCGATGTCGCTGGAGGGCTTGCCCGCGGTGCGCGCCGGACGTTTCGTCGTCGCCGGCGCGCACGCGCTAGCCAGCGAGCATGGCGGGCGAACGAAGATCTGGATTGAAGCCAGCGAAGCGTTCGGCACCGGTCATCACGGTACCACCTGGGGCTGCCTGATGGCGCTGGACGGCTATTTGCGGCGGCGCGAGAAACCAACGTATCCATCCCCGGGGCGCCGCAAAGCGGCGAGCCCGGGGCCCATATACACAAGCCAGGCAATACGAGGCCCATGCGTCGGCGCCTCTCTGGAGGCGTCAGGGCGTATGGGTCCCGGACTTGGCGCTGCGCGCCAATCCGGGAATGGGTGGAGAGTCCTCGACATCGGCGCAGGTTCTGGCGTGCTGGCGATCGCCGCAGCAAAATGCGGCGCTGATGCGCTCGCGATCGAGATCGATCCGCGCGCGGCGGCGATTGCAGAGATCAATGCGCGTCAGAATGCGGTGGCGCATCGCGTGCGGGTCATCGCCGGCGACGGTGCGCGGCACATCGCCGGCAAGCGCTTCGATCTTGTCTTCGCCAATATCCTGATGCGGCCGCTGATCAAGTTGGCGCCCAGGCTCGTGCGCGCTGTCGAGCCCGGCGGCACATTGATCCTCTCCGGCTTGCTGCGCACGCAGGTTCCGCTCGTACGCCAAGCCTACGGCTCGCGCGGACTGGTGCTTAAGCAGCGGATTCCAAAAGAGGCGTGGATGACGTTGGTGTTTCAGAAACCAGAAATCAGAAGTCAGAATCGCGCGGCGCAGCCGCGCTCTGTTTTTCTGATTTCTGACTTCTGATTTCTGTCTACAAGCCGCCTCAGCGGCTGTAGACGTTAAAGGCAAACCAGCATGGCGCCTCGGCGCATCGCACCATAACAGCTTCTATGTCGTAATTGCCGGTGGCGAGCGGGCGCACGTGAATCACGGGAACGGCGTCGTTCAAAACATCCTGCGCTATGAGTAGATCGTCCGCAGCGTACAAGCGCAGGTCGAGATCAATGCAGCGGCGGTCGCACACGCCGACGATACGATAATCCTGACCGGCGCGAAGCATGACGGTGAAGCGCCGGGCGCGCTGCTGCTGCAGGCCGCCGGCGAACGGCCCGGCGGCGCGCGCATAGCCGCGCTCTGTCAACGGGACCTCGGCCCGGGCCAGCCGCTGGGCCAGTTCGCGGGCATAGAGGTCGGGAACCTGAGCGGCCGCCGTCCCGCCCAGGACCGCCAGCGCCGTCAACCCAGCCGCCGCTCTTTTCACCCAACTCGCCATGCGTCTCCGCCGAAGTCGGTTTTCGAGGTTCGCCCCTTAAACCTCCTCGTTCGATCCCTTAGACTCAAGGCACTGAACCAGCGCTGAACCTCACCATGAAGGACGCAAGACGTGTTCCAGACCTATGACGATCCAGGCGGTCCGGCCCTCGGCCGCAAGCATTTGCCACGGCTGAGGAAAGCGCTGAAGGCCGCCGGCCTCGACGGCTTCATCGTGCCGCACGAAGACGAGTGGCAGAACGAATACGTGCCGCCGGCCTACGACCGCTTGGCCTGGGCGACAGGCTTCACCGGCTCGGCCGGCGCCGCGGTCGTGCTGGCGGACGAAGCGGCGATTTTCGTGGACGGACGCTACACGCTACAGGTGCGCGCTCAGGTCGACAGTGAGCTATTCCAGTACCGGGGCCTGATCGATGGCGGGCCGGCTGCCTATCTGCGCGAGCGCGCGCCGAAGGGCGCAAAAATCGGCTATGACCCAAAACTGCACAGCCCAGACAGCCTGGAAAAATTGCGCGCCGCAGCCATAGGCGCAGGCGCTGAGCTTGTACCTGTGTCCGCCAATCCGATCGACGAGATCTGGCTCGAGCGGCCTCCCCTTCCATCCGCGCGCGTCGAACCCTACGGGGAGACATATGCCGGAGAATCGGCAACGTCGAAGCGCCATCGCCTGGGCGAGGGCTTGCAGGCGGCGGGCACGGATGCAGCGGTGATCACTTCGCCCGCGTCCATCGCGTGGCTGTTCAACATTCGCGGCGGTGATGTGGCGCGCACGCCGCTGCCGCTAGGCGAAGCCATCCTACGCAGCGACGGCACAGCCGACCTATTCCTGGCCGAGGAAAAAGTATCGCCTGAGCTTAAGCAATGGCTCGGCAATGAAGTAGCCGTGCGCCCCAGCGGGGACCTGCCGCGCGCCTTGAGCGGACTTGGCGGCAGGAAAGTGCGTCTCGATCCGACGACCGCGTCGGCCTGGTATTTCGAGCAGCTGTCGCAGGCGGGCGCCGAGATCGTGCGCGGTCCGGATCCTGTTGTACTGCCGCGCGCCTGCAAAAACGCCGCGGAGATTGAAGGCTCGCGCAAAGCGCATCGCCGGGATGGCGCAGCCGTCACACGCTTCCTGCATTGGCTCGCTACGGAGGGTCAAAGCGGCAAAGTGCAGGAGATCGAGGCGTGCCAGAAGCTGGAGGCGTTCCGACGCGAGACTGGCGCGCTCAAAGATCTTTCGTTCGATTCCATATCGGGCGCCGGGCCGAACGGCGCCATCGTCCACTATCACGTTACGACAAAAACCAACCGTCGACTCGCGCGTGGCTCGCTCTTCCTCATCGACAGCGGCGGCCAGTATCTCGACGGCACCACCGACATCACACGCACGGTGGCGATCGGCCGGCCGAACAAGGAGATGAAGGAGCGCTTCACGCGCGTACTCAAGGGCCATATCGGCCTTGCTCGTATACGGTTTCCAAAGGGCACCACCGGCCATCAGCTCGACGCGCTGGCGCGCATGCACCTGTGGGAAGCGGGGCTCGATTACGATCACGGCACCGGACACGGCGTCGGCGTTTATCTCGGCGTGCACGAGGGACCGCAGCGGATCGCCAAGCTGGTCAATACCCAGCCGCTCGAGCCGGGCATGATCGTCTCCAACGAGCCGGGCTATTACAAAACCGGCGCCTACGGCATCCGCATCGAAAACCTGCAAGTGGTCACACCCGCGGTCGATATCGAAGGCGGCGAGCGGCCCATGCTTGGCTTCGAGACCTTGACGCTCGCGCCTATCGCGCGCGAACTGATCGTCAAGCAGATGCTGACAAAAGAAGAGATCGCTTGGGTCAATGCTTATCACGCGCAAGTGCGCGAAATGATCGGCGCTCAACTCGAAGGCGAAGTCAAAGCCTGGCTGGATGAAACAACTAAACCGCTTTGAAAGTCACTGACGGCCGGCGGCACCGTCGGATAGGTCGTCACGGCGCGTATGCCGGCAACGGAGGGGAACATGTCATCCGAACAAAGCAACGCGCCGAGCCGGCGCGGGCTAATGCAGGGCGCAGCGCTTATTGCGGCGATGACGCCGGCGATCGCCGACGCACAGACGCCGAACCGGCGCGCGATCCAGCGCGTGGTGGATCAGCAGAAAGAGCAGACCGTCGCGATGATCCAGGACTGGATCCGCAATCCCTCCATAGCTGCGGAAAACCGCAACATGCAGCAAGGCGCGGAATACATGCAGCGCCTCGCGCGTGAAGCCGGCTTCACCGAGACCGAGGTAGTCCAGACCGACGGCCATCCCGGCGTCTATGCGGCGTGGGATGTCGGCGCGGCCAAGACGCTCGGCATCTATTTCATGTATGACGTCAAGCAGTTCAACGAGAGCGAATGGTCCTCTCCCCCCCTTGAGGCGGCCATCGTCGAGCGCCCGCAGGGCCGCGTCATCATGGGCCGCGGCGCCGTAAACCAAAAAGGCCCCGAAGCCTGTTTCCTCGCGGCGCTGCACGCGCTGCGCGCGGCAGGCCGGACGCCGCCGGTCAATCTGGTGCTCGTCGCCGAAGGCGAGGAAGAAATCGGCAGTCCCAATTTTCATCAGATCGTGCGCCGTCCGGACATCATGGCGGCGCTGCAGCGCAGCCAGGGCATCTTCATTCCCGTCGGCTGGCAGGATCCAGCCACCGGCGGCGTCACCGTCAATCTCGGGGCCAAGGGCATCATCGAATGCGAACTCGTAGCCAGCGGCGAACGCTGGGGCCGCGGACCCGCGCGCGACATACATTCCTCCAACAAGGCGATGGTCGATGCGCCGGTGTGGCGCCTGGTTGAAGCTCTACAGACTCTCGTCGCCGATCACGGCAACACGGTCGCGATCGACGGCTGGCACGAAAACGTGCGCCCCCTCACCGCGCGCGAACGCCAGATTATCCGCCAGAACGCCGCCAACACCAGCGAAGCGGACTGGAAGCGCCGCTTTGGCGTGCAGCACTTCATCGACGATCTGACCTGGCCCGACGCGCTTGAACGGCTAGCCTCACAACCTACCGTTAATATCGAAGGGCTTGTAGCCGGCTATACCGGGCCTGGCGGCATGACCATTCTGCCTGCACGCGGCGCCGCCAAACTCGACTTACGACTTGTACCGAACCAGACGCGGGCCGAGTGCGAACGCAAGCTGCGCGCCCACCTCGATGCGCGGGGCTTCAGCGACGTCGAAGTGAACGTCACCGGCGGCTACGATCCCACCGAGACGCCGGAAGACAGCCGCTTGGTGCAGGCCCAGCT
This sequence comes from uncultured Terricaulis sp., assembly GCA_964536175.1. GTDB lineage: Bacteria > Pseudomonadota > Alphaproteobacteria > Caulobacterales > Aquidulcibacteraceae > Vitreimonas. Next base: position 5,683 of record CAZHWA010000045.1, read on the forward strand.
CGCGGTCTATCGCGCCAGCCGCGTTGAAGCGACGCTCAACCCGCGCCTGGCCGGCTCATGGCCGGGCGCGGTCTTCACGCAGCCGCCGGCGTCCATCCCAGCGGCGCAATTTGGCCTGGGGCACGGCGGCGGCGCACATGCTCCAGACGAATACTTTGTCGTCGACAGCAGCAATCCACGCGTCAAAGGCGTCACCGGCGCCGTGATGGGTTTCGTGGATTTTCTCTACGAAATGGCGCGCTGACGAGGGCGGAAACGTCGCCACTTCTTCCACTGCTATACCTATGCCCTGCACGCCGTGCGCGCTCCGCGCCAGAGGCCGATTGACGTACGTCAATCGCACGCGGTGTGCGCCAGCTTAAACGCACTTTCAGGAGGCGGCGATATGGCGCAAGTGGTTGGCGGCGAGGTGCTCGCGCACATGCTGGCGAACGAAGGCGTGGAGGTCGTGTTCGGCATCGTCGACGGCACCTACATGGGCTTCTTCGCGAGCCTGGAGAAACACGGCATTCGACTGATCTCGCCGCGGCACGAAACCAGCGCCGCGCACATGGCCGGCGCCTATGCGCGACTCACCGGCAAACTCGGCGTGTGCATGGCGTCGAACGGCCCCGGCGTCGCCAACATCCTTCCGGGCGCGGCTGTCGAGAACGGCGAAGGCAACCGGGTGTTGCTAATCACCTCCTGTCGACGCACGCCGATCGCATACCCCGATCGCGGAGGCAGCTATCAGTATTTCGATCAAACCGGGGTCACGCGGGCGATGACCAAGTGGAGCGGCGCGGCGCTCTCGTTCGAACGGCTGCCGGAATTGTTTCGACGCGCCGCCCGCATCAGTTGGAGCGGGCGTCCCGGCGTGGTGCATCTCGACGTGTCCGAAACCGTGATGAACGGCGTCTTCGATGGCGATCATCTCGATGTGCGCCCGCCGCGCGCCTATCGTCGCACCGAGCCGATCGAAGCGCCGCCGTCGCAGGTCGCACGAGCCGCGGCAATGCTGCGCGAAGCGCAACGACCGCTCATTCACGCGGGGTGCGGCGTGCTTCACGCCGGCGCATCGGAAGCGCTGCGGCAAGTTGTGGAAGCGCTCGGCACCGTGGTGACCACAAGCTGGGGGGCGCGGGGCGCCATGCCGGACAACCACGATCTCATCCTGCCCATTTGGGCGATGGAAACCGTGAACCGCGCGCGTCGCGAGGCGGACGTGGCGCTCGCGATCGGATCGCGGCTGGGCGAAACCGACTGGTGGGGCAAACCGCCCTATTGGGGTGATGCCGCCACGCAAAAGCTGATCCAGGTCGACATTGACGATGAAATTCTCGGCCTCAACAAGGCCGTCGATCTCGCCATCCTGGCAGACGCGCGCGCCTTCCTCTCGGCGCTTGGTCGCGAACTGCGTAACACGCCTCTGAGCGCCGCACACCTTAAGGCAAACCGCGCTCGCGCCGGCGAACTCACAGCCGGCCGAGACGCCATTCGCGCGCAACTCGACGCGGCGCTGGAGAACAAGGCGACGCCGATGCACAGCGCGCAGGCGCCTGCGGCCTGTCGGCGTCTCTTCGGCGACGAGGCGATCTACGTGTTCGACGGCGGCAACACGGCGGTGTGGGCCAACTTCTTCTCCGAGATAAATCGGCCCGACGGCCTGCTTTCGACATTCAAGTTCGGCATGTTGGGCGCCGGCGTGGCGCAAGCGCTGGGCGCGCAGATCGCCAAGCCGCAGGCGAAGATCGTCTGCATCCTCGGCGACGGCGCGATGGGCTTTCACATGCAGGAGCTGGAGACCGCGCTACGCCATCGCCTGCCGATTATCTACGTCGTGCTGTGCGACCGGCAGTGGGGCATGGTGAAGCTCACGCAATCGATTGGGCTCGGCGCATTGCGTCCGATTATCGGCACGCAGCAACAGGGCGCGATCAACGCCGATTTCGAGGAGATTGCCTTCGACGAAGTGGCCAGGGCGATGGGCTGTCATGGCGAGCGTGTCGCCGATCCCGCCGAACTCGAACCGGCGCTGCAACGCTGCATCGAAGCCGGCAAACCGGCAGTCGTGCACGTCGATGTCGACGCAGGCATGCATTTGTTCGCGCCCGGCTTGCAGGAGTTCAAAGCCATGCATCAGGAGCCGGCCGGCTGATGACCGCGCGTCCATCCGTGCTGGTGACGGGCGCAGCTGGCTATGTCGGGCGCCTGTGTGTGCGGGCGCTGTCGGAACGCATGGCAGAGCTCGCCGCGCTGACAGCGCTCGATTGGGCCGACGTCGCTCCATCCGAACGGCTCGACGGTGTCGCCTATGTCAAACGCGACATCTGCGACCCAGACCTCGCGGCCGTACTCCGCGTCCACAGCGTCGACACCGTCGTGCATCTTGCCTCCATCGTACGCGCGCCGAAGGGCGCGCCAAAGGATTTGGCGCACCGCGTCGACGTACTGGGGACCAAGAACCTGCTCGAAGCCTGTTTGGCCGCCGGCGTGCGCCGCCTGATCGTTACGTCCAGCGGCGCCGCCTACGGCTATCACGCAGACAATCCGTTGTGGCTCGACGAAGAGCAGGTGCTGCGCGGCAACGAGGCGTTCGAGTATGCCCGCAACAAGCGCCTGGTGGAGGAGATGTTGGCGCAATGGCGCGCTGCACATCCGCAAATCGCACAATTAGTATTTCGCCCCGGCACGATCGTCGGCGAAAACGTGCACAGTCCCGTCACTGATCTGTTCGAGCAGCCGTTCGTGCTTGGAATCGCGGGCGCGGATGCGCCGTTCGTGTTCATCTGGGACGAAGACCTCGTCAGCTGCCTCGCCGATGCCGTGTTCAACGATAAGGTCGGCGTCTATAACCAGGCGGGCGATGGCGCGCTGACAATGCGCAAGATCGCCGGCATGCTTGGCAAGCCCTACGTGCCGGTCCCCGCGCCCTTGCTCGGCGGCATCCTCGCCTTGCTGAAAGCGCTCGGCGTCAGCGAGGGCGGTGCGGAGCGCGTCGATTTCCTGCGCTATCGGCCGGTGCTGTCGAACCGACGGCTGAAGGAGGAGTACGGCTACACGCCGCGCCTCACCAGTCTCCAGGCCTTTCAGCTCTATGCACGTGCGCGCGGCTTGATGCCTCCATTGCGCGATGCATGAGTTCTGCGCCGAAATAGCGTCGAACGCCGGAGGATCGCCGGCTTGTAGCCAGGCAACTCTGACGCCTGCGTCACCGGCGCGTCCTGGGCGCTTTGCTCCAGCATTGCGAACCAGACCCGGCTTTCGTCAGCATTCCATCCGAGGTAACAGATGCACATGCAGAGCCTGTTCACCCTGACCGTACTACGCGGCCTCTCGGATGTCGCGCTGCTGTGGCTTCGAGTCCTTGCCGGCGCCTTCCTGATGTGGGGCACATGGGACAACATCGTTTCGTCCGAGCGCATGCAGGAATTCGTCCAGTTCCTTGCGCTGCTCCATTGCCCAGCGCCGGAGTTGGCCGCCCCAGTCTCGGTCTATGCACAATTTATCGGCGGCGCGCTGATCTTCATAGGCCTGCTCACCCGCTGGGCGGGTTTGGTGATGGCCTTCAATTTCGTCGTTGCCGTTGCGCTGCTGACCCTTGGCGGCGGCGAAAACGACTTCCGCACGCTCTTCCCGCCCCTGATGATGATCGCCATTCCGCTGGTGCTAGCGACTCACGGCCCCGGCAGATACGCAGCGGACACGCTGTTGTCCGGACCGCAATCGCGCTAGGATCTCTGCACAACGTCGGCCCAGTCTGGATGGCGTTCGATCTGGCTTTGCAGGAAAGTGCAGAGCGGCACGATCTTGAACCCCTTCGTACGCGCCTCGCCAATTACATGCGCGGCAAGCGCGGCGCCCACTCCTTTGCCACGCATGCTATCGGGCACGAACGTGTGGTCGACGATGATCAGTCCGGAATTCGCCCGCGAGTAGGTCATCTCGGCGGGTTCTGCCACGCCGTCGACGCGCGCGACGTAGGCGCCTTTTCCATCGCCCTCCTCCAGCGTTATTTCAATCTCATCGCGCACCGTACTCATCCTTTGCTCAATCTAACCCATTCGCCTTCATCGACCACCTTGACGCCCAGTTTTTCTGCTTCGGCCAGTTTCGACCCTGCCCCCGGCCCTGCGACAACCAGATCGGTCTTCTTCGAAACACTGCCGGCGACCTTGGCGCCGAGCGCGATCGCGCGGGCCTTGGCTTCATCGCGCGTCATCTGTT